>CACYEW010000051.1 GCA_902773455.1 uncultured Ruminococcus sp. | reverse complement strand
CAGCGACGATTACAGCGAGCTGACGGGCAGTTATCAGATCTACTACATTTACTACAAACTGCCGAAGCTCTACTACGTGCGTCAGACCGCGGCAGGTACGCTCGTACAGTACAATCCGATCACGCGTAACGGAGCACCCGTAAGTCTGAACGGCAAGACGGTCGCTCAGGGCGACGCAGTTCAGATCGGCGAAAGCGGCACCGTGATCTCGCAGAGCGCTGCGGGTGGCTACCGCGTACCGCCGGACCTTGACGGAAGCGGCGTTCTTTCATCCGACTATCTCAAAATAGGCGTGGGTGAAAGCGGCGCGACGAACGTTTCGGCTCTTGCGGCAACGAACGACAACAAACAGCTTTATCTGCACGCTTTCGACGGAAAGCTGAAATGGAGCTTTGACAACAGCAACTGGAACGACTTTACCGGCGATCCGGCCATATACGTGATCTACCGCGACGAGCAGGACAACAAGCTTGTTATCGTCCGCGAGGACGGCAAGGACGATCAGGACTTCTGGTACACCGTGACCGGTCCCGGCGGCATAACGATAGAAGTTTGCATTCCGGCAGGGCGCGACAGCGTTACCATTACCGGCGTCCCGTACGGCGAATATACCGTCGTCGAAAAAGCAGACTGGAGCTGGCGCTACGGTACTGAAAATTCCAAGACCGCAAAAGTCTACGGTCCCGACGATCCCCGCCCGACGGGCGCGCCGATCGGCGAAGCAACGGTTCACTTCTCCGGACCGCAGAACAACGAATACTGGCTGAACGGTATCGACAGAGAAGAAAACCAATTCACAAGCCCGTAAGAAAGGAGGCGCGGTGATGCAAAAAAACAAAACAGGGCGCAAGATAAGCATTCTTATCCTTGCCGCGGTGATCCTGATCGGCACATTAGTGCTCGTCGGACTCGTGTACGCCGCGCTGAGAGATACGACTTCCGCAGTAATCAACAACCTCGAGCCGGTCGTCGTAACGTGTAACGTAAACGAGACCTTCGACGGTCAGACGAAAAGCAATGTTTCGATCACGAATACGGGCGAAATACCGGCGTTCATCCGCGCTAAGGTAGTCGTCAACTGGACAGACGCAGACGGCTACGAAACGTGGTTTACCGGTTCTGCTGATTACGGTTACAGCGCGACTCTCGCTTCTCCGCTCCATTGGACGAACGAAAACGGTTCTTCGGTCATAGACGACGGCTATTGGTACTATAACGGTATCGTACAGCCCGGAGACAGGACCGACGATCTGATCGCGAGCATTACCGAGAGACTCAGCGCCGCCGTTTCCGCGAATCCGCAGTATCATCTGAAAGTCACGATCTTGGCGGAAGCGCTGCAAGCGGCTCCCGCAGACGCGGTACAGCAATCGTGGGGCATGACTTATGACTATAATAATTCGTCGTGGTCCGCCTACGTCGCACCGTAAAAGACGGCGAAACAAATAAATATCAAACTGATCACGGCGGACGCATCAAACGTCCGCCGTTTCGGTTTACGGGGCGTTGAGCCGTTGAATTGTTCACAAAAGAAATGCATAATAAAATATGTAAATACAGAAAGAAAATAACGCGCCATGACAGATAATATAACCGTATTCAAACAGAATCATATATTGATCAGATCCGGCGGCAGGATAATACATATCGATCCGTTTCAGTACGGCGACGCGCCGAAGAACGCGGATTTCATACTCATAACGCACGATCATTACGACCATTTTTTCCATGTCTGATATCGAGCGCGTTATGGGCAGGGACACCGTGCTGATCGTTCCGGAGCCCATGCGGAACAAAGCGGAGAAGATCGGAAAATATGTCGCGGTAAAACCGGGCGAAATTTACGATATCGACGGCCTTGAATTTGAGACCGTACCCGCGTACAATATCGGCAAGCCTTTTCACCCGAAGAGCGCGGACTGGGTCGGTTATATTCTGAAGTTCGACGGCGATTCGCATGGCAAAAGAAGGAGCGGACGTGGCGCTCATAGCGAGAAACCGCGAGCGGCTCGACGAGGCGGCGGATCAGATCCGCGCCCTCGGCAGAAAAGCGGTCGTCATCGAGACGTACGTGACCGACGCCGAGGGAATCAAAAAAGCGGTGGAGACCGCGATAGAAGAACTCGGAGGACTCGACGTTTTCCATTGCAACGCGGGCATATATTATCTGCGCTGCCCGGCAAAGGATCTGCGTATGGATCAGATACGCAAGCTCATGGAGGTCGACTATTTCGGCTGTCTGAACTGCGTTTACGCAGTTTTGCCGTATTTTCTTGAAAAGAAAAGCGGGTCTATCGTCACGACGTGTTCGATGGACGGAAAGAAAGGCGTTCCGCCGGACGCGGGCTTACGTCGGCGCCAAATTTGCGATGAACGGCTTTTTCCAGGTCCTCCGTCAGGAGCTTCGCGGCAGCGGCGTAAATATAGGGATAATCTATCCGAGCCGTATGGATACTCCGCTGATAGCCCACGTGGACTGCCCGGGGATCACGCCCAGGGGCGACCCCGACATGGTGGCAAAAGCGGTCGTCAGGTCGGTCGTAAAAAAGAAAAAAGAACTTATGGTGCCGTCGTTCCCGTGTCATCTGCTGACGTGGGCTGACGCGATCAGCCCATTGTTCAGCGACTGGCTCGTAAGGATCAACCGTCTTGCCGGCACGGATAACGGGACCGAACCGATAAACGAGGCGAAATGAACCGCATACAGGCGCGTCGAATATGAATAACGGCAAAAACCGGGGGAGCGGCGACGCTCCCTTTTACCGTTACGTTTTTTTATCTTATTTCAACTTGATTTTTTAACAATCTCGTCGTATCATCGTAGGGTAAGAAGTAAGACGATAAGTCGGGAGGTAACAATGCTTTTTCAGACTCTTGATAAACTCAAGCGGCAATCGGTGCTTGCCGCCGTACTGCTCGCGGCTGTCGGCGTCATAATGCTGATATGCCCGGATGATTATATGAACGCGCTGATCGTCGCGTCCGGCTACGTTATGATCATTTTCGCCCTCGTGAAGATTCTTGATTTCATCGCGGGCAAAAAAGCGCTGATACACTATATCGTATTTACCGGAGCGATAGTCGTCGCCGTTTTCGGCGTAATAATACTGATCTACAGCGAAGATCTGCTGAAGGCGCTCGGATGGCTGTTCGGTTTCGTACTCGCGCAGGACGGGATATTCACGTTTCTTAACGCCCTGATCTTCGCCCGCCGTTCGGGACGGCGCGGCTGGTGGGTGATGATCGTTTTGTCGGCCGTTCTTCTTTCGCTCGGTGCTCTCATATTCATCAATCCGTTTTGGGGCACGCCGGATATACTTATGAAGATCATCGGCGGCGCTCTGCTGTTTTCATCCGTCATAAGCGCGCTTCGGCTTATATGGATATGGCCGTTCAAAAACGAAGAGGAGGGCGAAAGCGATGCCGCGTAACGAAAAGACCGAAAAGATCGTCTCGGAAATAAAAGACAAAACCGAAAAAATAAAACGCAGAACAGCTGAAATGAGCGAGGAGCTCAAACGTCTGCTTAAAGACGAGATCGATGCGCTCAATCAAAAAGAAAAGCACCGCTCCGCCGAAATGCTCGCGATATTCGCAAAGCATAACTTTTACGTGAACGGATTTACCCCGGCAGAGCTCCGCACCACGCTTGAGGATCTCGGACCGACCTACGTCAAGATCGGGCAGATAATGTCGAGCCGCGTGGACCTTTTGCCGCAAAGCTACTGCAAAGAGCTCGAAAAACTCCGTCAGAACGTAAGTCCGCTCGATCCCGCCGTGGCGAGAGCCGTCATAGAGCAGGAGACGGGCAAAAAGATCGACGAGATATATTCGGAATTCCGCGACGAGCCGCTCGGCTCCGCGTCGATAGGTCAGGCGCATTACGGCGTCTTGAAAGACGGCACGAGAGTCGTCACGAAAGTGCAGCGTCCGCTCGTTGCCGATATGATGCGCAAAGACTTCGCAATGCTGCATAAGTTCGCCGACCTCGTCAACGTCGTCGGAGAGGAATCGGACGGAAAGGTGATCGATTTCAGATCCGTCATAACGGAGCTTGAACGTGTGACGAACGACGAGCTCGATTTCCGCGTCGAAGCGGAGAATACGAAATTCTTCAAAGAAAACTGCATAGGCGACGGTGAGCTGATCTCCTGCCCGACCGTCATAGACGGGCTGACGACCGAACGTATATTCACGATGACGTACGTAGACGGATATTCAATAGCCGATTCCGAAAAGCTTGCCGTAGACGGCTGCGATACGGACGAACTCGGCAGGGTGATAGTGGAGAATTACGTTCATCAGGTGCTCGACGTCGGCACGTTCCACGCCGATCCCCACCAGGGCAACATAATGGTCAGCGGCGGCAAACCGTACTGGATAGATTTCGGTATGATCGGTCATATAACCGATAAGGATATCGACAAGATACAAACCGCAGTCAAAGCCATGCTCGGTAAGGACGCCGACGCTCTCGTGAACGCCGTTACCGACCTCGGAGCCGCATCGGATCAGACCGACCGCGCGGCGCTTACGCTCGACGCCGAGGCGTTCATAGAGAAGTATATGAACGCGAAAAGCGTCAGCGACGTCAATATGACGGAGGCGTTCAACGAAGTGATGGGCCTCGCCGCGAAAAATCACGTTTCGATGCCCGGCAGGTTCACGGTGCTCGCCCGTTCGGTCACTACCATCGAGGGCGTTATAGAACAGCTTTGCCCGGAACTCAATATTTTCGATCTGCTCTATCTGAAAATGAAAGAGCGGATGCTGAAGAATTTCGATCTCAGGACCGAAGCCGTCAAAAAGGGTAAAGAGATACTCGAAGCCGGAAAAAAGGCGGCGAAGATACCGGCGCTCGCTTCCGAGGCTCTGAACAACGCCGTAAAAGGCAAATTGAAAATGAATATGGAGCTGACCGGCTATGAAAAGCCGCTCGACCGCATAGGGCATTTTCTGCGCTATACCGTGCTGACGCTTGTCGCCTGCGTGCTCTTCATAGGTTCCTGCATGCTTTGCTCGGCAGATATAAAACCGATCCTGCCGAACGGCATGCCGCTTCTCGGCGTCGCCGGCATAGTTTTCTCGATCGCTCTCGCGATCTTCTCGATAAAGAAGCTCAAATAAACTGCCGGACGCCGTCCTTGACTTTTTCATAAATATGATATATGATCGTATCGTTATCAAATTTAAACTCCAAACTTAAAACTCATAGTTATCAGTTGTCAGTTATGATTGCGCCTTCGCGCAAGTTTAGAGTTATGATTGCCTTCGGCAAGTTATTAGACGCAGGCGTCGTTGAAAAGAAAATATTCGGGCGCCTCCCGTTTTCTTTCCCTCGTCTGCGCGAAGCGGGAAAGGAGAACGTATGACCGACGACGGAAACAGAACGTATATAGCGATAGACCTTAAATCGTTTTACGCGTCGGTCGAGTGCGTTGCACGCGGGCGCGATCCTCTGACGACGAACCTTGTCGTAGCTGACGAGAGCCGCACGGAAAAGACGATCTGTCTTGCGGTCTCTCCTTCGTTGAAATCTTACGGGATCCCGGGCAGAGCGAGACTTTTCGAGGCGATCCAAAAGGTAAACGAGGTCAACCGTCAGCGTAAATACGCGCTTCACGGTAAACCGTTTTCAGGAAGATCCGACGATTTTAACGCTCTTAAATCCGATTTGTCGCTTGAGATCGATTTCATCAAAGCTCCGCCGAGGATGGCGGAATATATGAAGGTCAGCGGAAAGATCTATTCGATCTATCTGCGCGACGTCTCGCCCGACGATATTTTTGCGTATTCGGTCGACGAGGTGTTCATCGACGCGACTCAGTACCTCAGACTTTACAAACTGACCGCCAAAGAATTCGCGATGAGGCTCATAAAAAACGTGCTCGCCGAAACCGGTATAACCGCAACGGCCGGTATCGGATCGAATATGTTCCTTGCCAAAGTCGCGATGGACGTAACGGCGAAGCACATACCGGCGGATGAAAACGGCGTTCGTATCGCCGCTCTTGACGTTATGAGCTTCCGGCGTCAGCTTTGGGATCACAGACCGATCACCGATATATGGCGTATCGGCGGAGGCATCGCAAAGCGGCTTTCCGATATGGGTATCTATACGCTCGGAGATATAGCGCGCTGCTCCGTCGACAATGAAGAAAGGCTTTACGGCGAATTCGGCGTGAACGCCGAGCTTCTCATCAATCACGCGTGGGGCTGGGAGCCGACGACGATCGCCGACGTCAAAGCCTATAAACCGGAAAATAACAGTCTAAGCTCCGGGCAGGTGCTTTCACAGCCGTACAGCTTTGAAAAAGGACGGCTGATAGTTATGGAGATGACCGATCTTCTGGTGCTCGATCTTGTTGAAAAAGGTCTTGTAACGGATCAGATGGTGCTTACGGTGGGCTACGATATCGAAAACCTCGCAAACGGCAAAGCGTACCGCGGAGCGGTCGAAACGGACCGGTACGGGCGCAAAACGCCGAAGCAGGCGCACGGCTCGATAAACCTCGGCAGATTCACCTCGTCAACTAAACTGATCATGGAAAAGATCACGGAGCTTTACGACCGCATCGTTGACAAAGATCTGACCGTACGCCGGATGTACGTCGTCGCAAACCACGTTATCGGCGAATCGGACGTCATCAAAGAGGCGCCTCAGACGCAGATAACGATGTTCGACGATCCGGAAGAACTCGAACGTAAAACGAAAGCCGAAAAGGCGGCGCTTGAAAAAGAGCGCAGAATACAGAAAGCGGCGATAGAGATAAAAAAGAAATTCGGCAAAAACGCCGTCTTAAAAGGTATGAACCTCGAAGAAGGCGCGACGACCGTAGAACGGAACAAGTCTATCGGAGGTCACAGATCCGGAGAATGAAAAACGGTATACGAACTGAGCGAACAGTCAACCGCCGCTATCTTTTTGCAAACCGGCAGGTCGCGGACGCGCAGAGCCTTTACGCGAAGTACCATAACGACGGCAGGCCGTTTTGCCGCAGAATAAGGCGCGGCGGAAACTGATCGAAAGCGTTTTTCCCGGTATGGCGAAGCTTCCCGTTCAGTCGGTGGCGATCCTCGGCTATATCGAGCCCGTCGTTTCGGTCCTTTGCTCGGTCGTATTTCTGCGCGAACCGCTCGGATGGTACGGGTGGATCGGAGCGGCGCTCATCATCGCCGCCGCGATAAGCGAGGCAATTCCCCCAAAAAGCCTCGGAAAGCAGAAAATAAATAATTAAAAAGAGCTCTGCAAACACAGTTAATCACATCCGGACAGATCGGATTTTACAGGAGGTCAAAAATGGATAAACGCTTAGTCGGAAAATGGTATAAAGAAGAACTGGGCGAAACCATCAATATTTTTGATGAAGAGCCTTTGCGGATGAAGAT
>CACYEW010000050.1 GCA_902773455.1 uncultured Ruminococcus sp. | reverse complement strand
TTTTTTCATTATTATGCACATTATGGATAAAATTATTCGCAGGACGATCCGGAGACGGAGTTAAAAAAACGCGGTCGGCCGCGTTTTTTTGTTATTCAAAATAAAAGCGAAAGCGTGATGAGTATGGCGAGCAGGACCGTGAGCGACAGCGTAACGACCGAGATCGCGACGCCGGCTTTTGCGAGCTTGTCGTCGCCCTGCCTGAGCGCCGCTTTGCCGGCGCAGAGCGATATCACGGGGCTTACGACCGGCAGAAGCATCATACAGCCGAGTATCGCGAATAAAAGGCTCATAACGCAGAGCGAACGCTTCGGTTCGGTCTGCTCCTCAAGCTTACAGCCGCACAGGGCGCAGTATTTTTCTTCGCCCGAATATATCGAGCCGCAGTACCGACAGATCTTCATACGGTCTCCTTTCACAGATCTTCCGTATCGTGGGATTTGTAACCCTCGCCGAATACGGAGGTCGCCTGGGTGACGACCATAAACGCGTTTTTATCTTCTTCTCTCACTATATCTCTCGCCTCGGGCAGCGCCTTCATACGCAGTACGCACATAAGGACCTCGCGGTCGTCGCCGGTATAGGCGCCTTTGCCTTTGAGCACGGTCACGCCGGAGTCGAGCTCTTTCATTATGCGTTCGGTTATCTTATCCTTACACGGACTTATGATATAGACGAGACGCGCCTCGTCGCCGCCGTACAATACCATATTTATGACGAGCATATACACAAGCACCGTTACGCCGGCGTAAAGCGCCGATTCGACCTTGTGGAAAACGAAGCCGGATACGGTGATTATGATAACGTCTATCGCGAAAAACAGGTTGCCCGTCTTCATATATCTGTATTTGCTGTGGATCAGCTTGACGATTATATCGGTGCCGCCGGTCGTGGCTCCGGCGCGGAATATCATGCCTATGCCGATCGCCATCAGTATGCCGCCCATTACCGACGCGAGAAACATATCGTGCGTTGCCGCGCCTATATATTTGGTCATCAGATCCATGAAAAGCGACGAGACCACGACGGTATACGTCGTCGATATGAGAAATCTGAAACCGAACTTGATCATCCCTAAAATCATTATCGGTATGTTTATCATCAATATGAGCATACCGACGGAAAGAAAGCCGAAAACGTGGTTCAGTATGATCGCTATACCCGAAACGCCGCCGGGAGCAAGCTCGTTCGGATCGGCGAAAAGCGAAACCGACGCCGCGTAGACGAGACTTCCGACCGTTATATAAAAATACTTTTTCAATAAGGGAAAAATTTTGCTTTTGAACATCATAACCTCCGTTGGACGGTCACTCTACGCGGTCGCCCACGCTGACCGTACCGTCTTCGTTCCAGAACAGATGAAACAGCTCGAGATACTGCTCGCAGCCGGGTTCTCGCAGGCAGCTCGATATATACCATTCGCCTTTGAATTCAAACACCTCGGCGCACGAGGGAACATTAGCCGGGCAGAGAGGCGGCACGGTATAGGGCATAAGCGTGCCGAGACTTTTCCATCCCTTGACCGGATCGTCCGATACGGCGTAAGAGGTGCCGTGACCGCAATTCGTGTAAAACAGATAATATGCGCCGCCGCGCTTTATGACGAACGGCGATTCGAGCGCGTGATCGCAGATATCGAACGAATAAGCGCCGAGATCGTCCCAGCTGTACATATCCGTGCTGACCGCGATCCCGAGCGCGGGAACGGCGCCGCCTTTTCCGTCGTATCTGCTCGTGCAGTAATACATATACGATCTGCCGTCATCGTCGTTGAACACCATGGCGTCGCGGCAGTCTGACCAGTGAGATTCGTCCCACGGGCACCACGCGCCCGGTTTTACGACGGGATTTTTTCCGTATTTGCGCCAGACGTAAAGATCGTCGGATTCGGCGAGGCATATCGCCTGCGCGGCGTTATAGTTGACTCCGGTATAATACATATAATACCTTCCGTTCTTTTCCGCAACGCCCGGCGACCAGACCTGATAATCTTCAAACAGATCCCTGTCGACGGTCACGCAGGGCGGCTCGATACGCCAGTTTATGAGATCCTTGCTGACCGCGTGGCCTACCGTATCAACCGTCATTGTATCCCATTCGTAGCCGATATATCCGCGGTTATAGAAAATATGCGCCTCGCCGTCCCTGATGACGAAGCTGTGATCGACGAGAGCCTGACCGGGTTCGGTAAATCTGCCCTTGAGCGGGTATTCGCCGCGCTCGAGAGCCGATACGTACGCCTCGGCTCTGCTCATATAATTCTCCACGGTGTGACCGGGGCCGAAGCCGTATCTGCCGAAAACCGACGCGCCCGCGTTCACGTTATACGCGCGCTCGATAAGTATATCGCAGACAGAAACGGTTTTTACCGTTTCAAAGTCCGTTTTCATTTTGAACGGAGCAAGTCTCGTGCGGAGCAGCACGTATTTTTTGAAAAATTCACCCGTGTTTTCCATAATACCGCCTCGGTGATCGTAAAATCAAATAATTATTTACATATCCGGTAGTAATGATATCACAAAAAACGCGTTCCGTCAACACATTTTTTCGCTGTTCGCGGAATTTTGTCAAATTAAATCGAATTC
>CACYEW010000049.1 GCA_902773455.1 uncultured Ruminococcus sp. | reverse complement strand
TCGCGACAAAAGACATCACGGCGGTATATGATTATATCATAACCGAGGTACAGAGAGTTTACCGCGATCAGTCCGTTGATATAAATGACAAGCACATCGAGGTCATCACGAGACAGATGACGAGAAAAGTCAAGGTCGAAGACAGCGGCGATACCGATCTGCTCTCCGGAGCTCAGATAGACGTAACGGAATTCAACGAGGCTTACGACGCGGTCAAAGCAAAGATCGACGCGGGCGATAAGACTCTTATGCTTCCGACGTGTTCGCCGGTACTGCTCGGCATCACGAAAGCCGCGCTTCTTACCGAATCGTTCCTCTCCGCCGCGTCGTTCCAGGAGACCACGAAGGTCCTCACCGACGCCGCCATCAGAGGCAAGACCGACAAGCTCGAAGGTCTTAAAGAAAATGTCATCATCGGTAAGCTCATCCCCGCCGGTACCGGTATGGACAGATACCGCAAGGTAGAAGTCGAGCCCACCGGCAAACACGCCGACAGCGATCCCGACGGATACGACGACTGATTGACTGTATAAAAAGCAAAGGCTGGCGCGAGATCGCGTCAGCCTTGAATTTTTACGTTATTTTTTGCTTTTTTGTGACTTTCAGTACCCCGACAGTCACTATATTAATGACGGGCAAAGGAGGTGACGTCATGACAAATGAAGAGATAATCGAGCGTCTTGATTCGCGCGACGAGACGGCACTCGAAGCGATCAGAAGCCTTTACGGTAAGGTTTGTATGCAGATCGCATATTCCGTACTGAAAAATAAAGAGGACGCGGAAGAGGTACTTTCCGACACTCTGTTTACGGTATGGAACAATATACCCCCGGATTGTCCGGAAAATCTCGGCGGGTACGTCTGTAAGATATGCAGATTCAAGTCAAACGAAAAGTACCGCAGAAATACGCGTCAGATGCGTAATTCCGCGGCGACCGTATCGATCGAAGAGTTGGGAGAATGCATCGCCTCGGCTGATACGGAATCGTATTTTTCCGAAAAAGAGGTCGCAAGACTGCTCGATCTGTTTTTAACCTCGCAAAGCGCGGAAAACCGAAGCATATTCGTGTGCAGATACTTTTACAATATGAAGTACGGCGAAATAGCGAAATATTACGGCATCGGCTTGTCACGCGTAAAAATGTCCGTCAAAAGAACAAAGGAAAAACTCAGGGAATTTCTTTCAAAAGAGGGGTATTGATATGAAGAAAAAAGAATTATTATACCGTGCGTTTGATAAAATAGACGAAAACACCGTCGGAGACGCTTTGGATTACGAACCCGACACGCGCTCGTTTCCGCGTCTGCACGCGTTCGTTGAGGTCGCGGCGGTGATCGCGGTATTCTGCGGCGCGCTCGTTTTATCCGCTCTGCTCCGCAAAGCGGCTGATCCAAACGGTCTTGCTCCGGCTGCCGGATCTGAGGCGGCGGACTCCGCCACCGTATCGGATCACGAGCCGCTCGACGCCGACGAACTGATACAAAAGATATACGCAGATCCCGGCACGACGAAAACGGAGTTTCAACTTAAACAGCCTTTCGATCCCGAACCGTATAAAAACCGCGAAAAGTTGTATTGGGCGTGCATAACTCTATATTATGATCAGAAGTATGATCTGACGGCGATAAATTATCCCGGCACGGACAACGATCCGGTGCTTTATAAACCGCCTTACGTAAGATACGACGTAACCGGTTATCCGAACGCTCACGAATCGAAAGAGCAATACGTGACGCACGTGGATATCTGCGGAGACGATACCGTAAGTATATGCGGTATAAATATAAATTCCTCGTTTGAAGATTTCAAAAAAACGTTTTCAGCACTCGGAATGACGGTCAGAGAGTACACGATAAAATTACCTTACGGAAAAAGGGAGTGTATAGAGGCGACCTCGTCGGCAACCGAGACGGAATCAGGGCTGTGGATAGTACTTGAAAAAGAGTCGGAATTTATTCTTGAGCGCGGCGTGTTCGAAGATTATGAAGACGTAATAGAATACGACGGCAACAAAGTGCCGGGTATGCTTCGTATGGGTATACCCGTAGAAACCTATACGACAGTCGAACAATATCTTATGCCGTAACGGTATAACACGGCAGAAAACAAGGCTG
>CACYEW010000048.1 GCA_902773455.1 uncultured Ruminococcus sp. | reverse complement strand
TGCGATATCGGAAACGATGAGGAACTGTTCAGATCGGTCAGAGAAATGAACGAGCGGATGCGGATATTCAAAAAGTACGAAGAAGCGATAAAAGAAACCGAAAGCACAGGTTACGGCGTCGTTGCGCCTTCCGTTTCCGAAATGAAGCTGAACGAACCGGAGATCGTAAAACAGCCGGGCGGTTACGGCGTGAAGATAAAAGCGTCGGCTGAATCGGTGCATATGATAAAGATAACCACGGAAACGGAGATAAATCCGGTAGTCGGCACCGAACAGCAATCCAACGATCTTATGAGATATCTTGCTTCGGAATATGAAAGAGATCCTTTATCGGTGTGGAAGACAAATATGTTCGGCAAAACGCTGAAAGAGCTGTGCGACGACGGATTTGCCGAAAAGAACGCTCATATGCCGGAGGATACGAGAAAGAAGTTCGCGGAAACGATAGAGCGGGTGATAAACGAAGGTGCCGGCGGAATGATCTGCATACTCTTGTAAATTGAAATCAAAGGAAGACTGAACACGGTCTTCCTTTTTTCATTATAATTTTACATAAATATATAAAGAGCCCCTTTACAAAACTGATAATAAGTGGTATAATATAATCGAATTTTTGTGTAAAGGAGGCGTTTGATTTGAAAAAGGTCGTTTCTGTTTTGCTTATTGCGGCTTTTTTGTGCGCGCTTATATACCTGCCGTCAAACGCCGCCGATAAATACACTTTTACCCGTTCTGCCGATAATAACGGTTACGTTCTCGTAAAGTATGACGGCAACGAAGTCGAATCGGTCATACCCGGATCGTACAACGGTCTTCCGGTAACGGGGATAGGCGAATATGCGTTTACGGGCAATATATCCACGTATAAGATCACGATACCGGAGGGCGTTTCGGATATCAGCCCCCGCGCTTTCATCGGTATGCCGTCCCTTCACGAGTTTGAAGCGGCAGGAACATATACCGCCGCCGACGGCGTTCTTTTCAAAGACGGAGGCAAAACTCTCGTATCGTTTCCGCAGGCAAGGTCCGGCGAATACGTTATCGGTCAGAACGTCGAAACGATAAAAGAATACGCTTTTTACCGTTCGTCGTTATCCGACGTGACTTTCAATTCCAAGATAACGTCGATACCCGAATACGCCTTTTACGGTTCGTCGTTAAGAGCGGTCTCGATTCCGACGTCCGTCACGACCGTTTCCGCATATGCGTTTTCTTCGTCGCTTATAGCAAAAGCGACGCTCAAAGGCGCGGCGATTTACGAAAACGCTTTTTCCGATTGCGAAAACCTCGTTTACGCCGATATAGGAACGTCCGATCTTTTCGGTGAAGGGACGTTTTGCGGCTGCGTTTCACTCGTCGCCTTCAGATACGGTAAAACGGGTATCACGGTGCCGAAGAATACGTTTTCAGGCTGCACGCGTCTTGCTGCCGCTCCGTCTTACGGATTCAACTCGGTTGCGGAAAACGCGTTTTACGGCTGTCCGTCTCTTTTGTACGCTTATATAAAACCGTCGGCTTCCGTTTCCGGTAAAGCCTTTGAAAACTGCGACAGATTGAATATCGTTTATTCCGAACCCGACACTATAACGGTATCGGACGCTTCGTATACCGTCAAAGTGAACTCCGTCTTTATTCCCGGTATCGTTTGCCCGGGAGAATACGAGCTTTATACCGATTCCTCGTGCATAACCGTAAACGGACGTGAAATTAAGGCGGTCAGAGAAGGCGCCGCGGAAGTTTACGCGGTATCGAGAAAAGGCGGCAGATGCGTCCCGTTCACGGTCATTGTGAACGACGGCGAAGCGGTGCTTGAAACGAATCATCCGTATGAAAAAGGTACGTATACGTTCAGTAAAACCGTAAACGGCGCGTCACGCACAGCCGTGACTTTCGCCTCGTCGTTTTCTTTCACGGACGGCGATACGCTCACGGTTACCGATTCGAACGAGAACGTGTACGGCAGATTTTCGGGTAACTCGCTTTCAGGCAAAACGCTTTTCGTTGACGGAAACACGGTAGTACTGACGGTCAACGCGGCTTCGGGAGGCGCTTACGGTTTCAGAGCCGTCTCGATAAAAAATGCAAACGAACTTACAAAGATGACGTCTATATCGATACCGTCATCGATCGAGATCGACGCGGGCGAAACCGTTTGCCTCAATGCATCTCCCGTGCCTTCAGCCGCGTTTCCGGACGAGATCGTTTACGTGTCTTCCGATTCACATACGGCGACTGTCGACGGCGACGGAAACGTTACCGCGCTGAACGGCGGCACGGCGGTGATTACCGCGTATTCTTCTTCGTACGGAGTATCGGCTGTATGTACCGTAACGGTCAGAGAGAATATTCATAACGGTTTCGTTTACGAGATCAAAGACGGAGAAGCGACCATAGTTTACTATAAAGGCAATAACAGAAACTGCGTCATACCGTCCGAGATCAACGGAGCCGCGGTCACAAAAATCGGCGACGCGGCGTTCGCTTTTTCCGATATCAGAACGGTAAGGATACCGAAGTCGGTAAAAAGAATTGCGAACGACGCTTTCGACGGATGCGCCTCGCTTACCGCGTTCGACGTGGAAAGCGGCGGAATGTATTTTTCCTCGGAAAACGGATTTCTGCTGAATTACAATAAGAGTATACTGATAAAAGTCCCGTGCGGAATTAAAGGCTCCGTGAAAATACCGGATTCCGTAACGAACTCCGGAGTATTCGCTTTCGATCACTGTTATTACGTGACGGAGATAGACGTGAACAACGCCTCGTTTTTCAGCTCGGCAGGCGTGAAATACTGCGCATCGCTTATAAATTATAAATGTTCCGGCTCAAATTTCAAATCCGTAAACGGCGTTTTGTATTCATCAAATCTCAAAACTCTCACGGCGTATCCTCCGGCTTTGCTTGCGGAATCGTTTTCCGTACCGAACGGGACGACGGCGATCGGAGAAGGCGCGTTCAACACCAATCCTTATCTGAAAAAAGTTATCATACCGGCAAGCGTGTCGAAGATCGATACGAAAGCGTTTATGTATCAGAACGCGCTTTCCGAAATATCGGTTTCGACGGATAATACTGTTTTCCGCTCGTTCGGCGGAGTATTATACGAAGGCGAAACGCTCAGATGCGTACCTGCCGCGACAGACGGTTCGCTGACTGTCAGGGCAGGCACGAAAGAGATCGGCAGATACGCGTTTTACGGATGCGGAAGCATTACCTCTGTCATACTGCCGAGCGGGCTTGAAAAAGTCGGCGCTTACGCTTTCGGCGGTTGTAATGAGCTTCGTTTGATCATATATCCCGACTCCGTCGCTCTGACCGAACAAAACGCTTTCGACGGATGCGGAAAACTGTCGCTTTATATTCCCGATAACGTTGAGGTTGAATACGATTACGGCTGCCGCGTTCTGTGCGGTAAAGCGACGCCGGCGGAGCAAAGCTGCATCAACAAAGGCGTCACGTATTCATACGCGTACGTTTCATCGGATAACGGCGTCGTCGCCGTGACCGAAACGAAAGTGAACGTCAAAGCGAATAGCTCAAACGACGCGGAAACGGCGGCGATAATAGACTCTCAGACGGCGTTTTCGTTTACCGCGTACCGCATCGGTTTTGAACATAACGGCATGGAGATCCCGTGCGGCAGCGCTTATATCGTTTGTGAAGATACGTTGTTCAAAGATAACGCCTATATCCTCAAAAACGGTATTCTGACCACTCTTGTTTCATATGATCGGTTCACACAGACCGATACGGGTATGATAATAGCCGTAACGGGCGGAGAAGAAAGCAGAGAAGAAGCGGCGCTCAAGACCGCGCCGTCAAAAACGCTCTATTATGTAAACGACGAGCTCGATCTTACGGGTATCGAAGTTTACTATACAGATCCCGCGGGCTTAACTACGGTTATAAAAGACGGATTTGAAGCGGAATACGATTTTTCGTCTCACGGAACAAAGACCGTAAAAGTCATATACGGAGACGTTTTTGTTACTTACGACGTCACGGTGAAGGACAGCAGGATCACAGGCAGCGTAAAAATAACCGGCAGCTTCGTTTACGGTCAGACCGTTACATGCGATCTGACGGACGTAAAGCCTGCCGGAGCAACCGTCGGATATCAATGGTTCTCGGGCGGCGCCGCGGTGGAAAACGCCGTGAGAGATTCGTATACCATCGGAGAATCCGATATAGGCAAAGAGATCAAGGTCGCGGTCACGGGTACCGGCGATTATACTGGAACGCTCGAAAGCGTACCGGCAATCGCCGATAAAGCTGCGGCGGACCCGCCGGCGAGGCCGAAGGTACTTCTCGTAACGTCTACGTCGGTCACTCTCGAGGCAACGCCCGGATGCGAATACAGAATGTCCGGAACTTCAAAATATTCCGATTCGACGGTGTTTACCGGACTTAAGCCCGGTACGAATTACACGTTCTATCAGCGTAAAAAGGAGACGGCAACGCACTATCCGTCCGAAAGAGTCGGAGTAACGGTGGCGACGAAAGCCGTCGACAAGCTCGAATCCGACGTTTACAGACTCAACGAATCGAACCGGATGCTCAGCCTCGTTTCGCCGCAGACTACGGTCGACGCGTTTTTGAAGAATATCAAGAATAAAGAAAACGTAAAGGTCTATATGAACGGCAAACAGATAACCGGCAGCGCTCTCGTCGGGACCGGCGCGGAACTGAGACTTTATTCATCGGACGGAGCGATACTCGATTCATACACTGTCGCGATGACGGGCGATATCAACGGAGACGGCAAGATAAGCATGACCGACTATCTGCAGATAAAAGAACGTATCGTCAAAAATAAAACGCTGAATACGGAAAACGAGTACGCATGCGACGTCAACGGAGACGGCAAGATCACCATGACGGACTATCTGAGACTTAAATACTGTATCCAGGGACATGAAAATCTTATTCAGAATGAGTATTGAGAAAATGAAAAGAAACTTATTGAAGATCGTAAGCTCGATAATATTGACGGGTATATTCGTATGCCTGCTTTCGGCGTTGTCTTCCGCCGAGCTTAAGGCGAGCTTTTCTCTGAAAGGCCCGACGACGGTTCGCGCCGGAGATACCGTTACGATACAGATCAAAGCGGACGGCGAAGGCATTCTCGGCATAAGAGCCGAGATAACATATGACAAGAGTCAGCTGATCTACTCGACTTCTTCGGGCGTATTGTCGAAATGGAAGGTCGAGATAACCGAAGAAAACGGCAAGCTAAGCATATGGGCGGAGGAAAACAACGATTTCAAATCGCCGATCAATTCGTCGGTAACGCTCGTAAAGCTGAATTTCAAAGCCTCGGAAAAGCTGAAAACCGACGATAAAATATCCGTAAAGCTCAAAGTGCTCGAAGCTTCCAGCACGGAAGACAGTATCGAGAACCTTTCCGCTTCATACAGCGTGAACGTGTCGAGACCGCTTTCCGATAACTGCGATCTCGCTTCGCTTTCCGTTGAAGGATATACCGTTTCACCTCAATTCTCGGCTTCGGTGACCGATTACGAGATAGAAGGAGAAGTGGCTTATACGTCGGCGCCGCTTAAAATAAACGCAAAAGCAAAAGACGGCGAGGCTGACGTTGAAATTTCAGGTTCAAGACTCTCGGTCGGAGAAAACACTATAAGAATCAAGGTCACCGCCGAAGACGGCGTTACGGTAAAAACGTACAGAATAAAAGCCGTAATGGCACAGGATCCCGATTACGTGCCGTCTTCGGATTCGACGCTCTCGCAGATAAACGTATCTGAGGGCAGGCTTTCGCCCGCGTTTTCCCCCTCCGTTCATAATTATATCGTTTACGTTCCGTACGAGATAACGTCGGTGACGGTAACGTCTTCGGCGACTGACTCGCGCGCAGTGCCTCCGGAAACGGTCGAAGCAGAGCTGTTGCCGGACGATAACGAGATAAGGCTCGTTTGCACCGCCGAAGACGGTACGGAAAGCATATATACCGTCCACGTAATGAGAATGCCTGATTACTCCGCGGCAGATACGGATACCGGTGCCGATACCGATACCGGTACGGATACTGAAGAATATACGGACACGGGCAGCGATACGGAAACCGAGACCGAAGACACGGCTGCCGATACCTTTTCTGAAACGTCGGATACTGAAACCGTGAACGGCGACGAAACCGCGGAAGTAACAACGTCGGAAGAGCCTTCCGCAAATGATCCCGATACAGAACCCGAAGAAAGCGATACCGATATTAAAGAACCGGGCGATAATAAAAACAGAATGTTCCCGCTCTGGGCTCTGTTTGTTGCGGCTGCCGCGGGTCTGGTGCTCGGAGGCGCGGTGTCGATCCTCGTTTTCAATTTTTCAAACGAAAGGAAATAACCGGCTTATGGTCGATTCAAAAGTTATGACCGTAAACGCATACGCGAAAATAAATCTGTTTCTTGAAGTTAAGGAAAAACTCGAAAACGGATATCATAATCTCGAGACGGTTATGCAGAGCGTTACGCTGTGCGATACTTTGACTGCTGAGAAAAAGAAAGCCGGAATAGATCTCGAATGCGTCTGCGAAGGCAAGCAGATCAAAGACAATATAGTTATCAAAGCCGCGTTATTGTTTTTCGAAAGATCCGGTATCGACGGCGGCGTTGATATAAAGCTTATCAAACGGATCCCCGTTGAATCGGGACTCGGCGGAGGTTCGTCGGACGCCGCGGCAACGCTTTACGCTCTGAATACTCTTTACGGCGGAGCGCTTTGCGACGAGGTACTTTACAAGACCGCAAAGGATATAGGCGCGGACGTACCGTTTTGCTTGAAAAAAGGCCTTTGCTGCGCCGAAGGAATAGGAGAAATACTGACAGATACAGGCAGACTTCCGGATTGCCATATAGTCATTACCGTCGGTTCGCATTCGGTTTCAACGAAAAAAGCGTTTGAAGAGCTCGATCGTGTGACCGACCGGAATACGGCTGATAAAACCGCAATGATGAGCGCGATAGAAAGATCCGATCTTTCGGGAATATGCGAAGCTTTGTATAACTGCTTTGAGCTTGTTAATCCGGCCTCGGAAGTCCTGAAACGTCTTCTTCTCGATAACGGCGCGCTTGCGGCTTCGCTTAGCGGAAGCGGACCGTCCGTATTCGGTATTTACGATAAAAAAGAAACAGCTGAAAGATCGGCAGAAACATTAAAAGAACTCGGATATAAAGCCTTTATATGCCGACCGTATTACAGGAGCGATGAAATATGAATCTAATAATTCCGAAAAACTACAAACCGTCTCTCGATCTTTATCAGACGCAGAAGGCGATAGCTCTTACAAAAAGAATATTTCAGGATAATCTGAGCGGCGCTCTCAATCTTCAGCGCGTATCTGCTCCGTTATTCGTTATGGAATCTACCGGTCTTAACGATAACCTGAACGGATATGAACGTCCCGTCACGTTCGACATACCTTCGATAAACGAATCGGCGTCTATCGTACATTCGCTGGCGAAATGGAAGAGAATGGCGCTCGGTAAATACGGTTTTCCCGTCGGTACGGGGCTTTATACCGATATGAACGCGGTACGACGCGACGAAGATCAGCTCGACAATATCCACTCTGTATACGTGGACCAGTGGGATTGGGAAATGATCATAACGAGAGAGCAGAGAAACTTCGATTTTCTGAAATCGGTAGTCGATAAGATCGTCGGCTGTATCTGCGATACGCAGCAGGCTCTTATGAACATTTATCCCGTTCTCAGATATCCCGTAAAAAGAGAAGTAACGTATATTTCAAGCGAAGAACTGCTGCGCCGTTATCCCGATAAAACTCCGAAACAGAGAGAGTACGAAGCGGCAAGAGAATACAAGACCGTTTTCATTTCGCAGATTGGATGCAAACTGTCCGACGGTTCGATACACGACGGCAGAGCTCCGGACTATGACGACTGGAGCCTGAACGGAGATATTATATTCTATAACGAAATTCTGGATATACCTTTTGAAGTTTCGAGCATGGGTATCCGGGTTGACCGCGAATCCCTGATCAGACAGCTTAAAGAAAGAGGCTGTGAAGAATGGGCGCAAAAGCCGTTTCATAAAGCGCTGTTATCGGACGAACTTCCGCTTACCATCGGCGGCGGTATAGGTCAGTCGAGACTTTGTATGCTGATTATGAATAAGGCGCATATCGGAGAGGTACATTCGTCCGTATGGGACGCCGAAACGGTAAAACTTTGTAAGGAAAACGGTATAGAATTGCTATGAAAAAATATATATTATTGCTTGCGCTGATACTTACGCCGCTTTTATGCTCATGCGCGTATCAAAACGACGATCCGATAAACGGTATGATAGATAAGATCCCGGCGATATTCGAAGGCTCCACGCAGGCGCCGTCAAACGAAAGCGCTTTCCGCAAACTGTATAAAAAGTATGCGGAACAAAACGTCGTCAATTTTACAAACGCCGAAAAAGAAATGAACAATCTTCTGAATCCGCGGTATTCTTACGGCGTGAGCGCGTATAATCAGTCGAACGGTTTATCCGACACAGCCTCGATGTTTTTCGATGCAGGCTCCGCGGAAAAACTCGGGCTTTATTTCAAACTGCTCGGTTATTCAAAAAGAGAATACAACGAGGACGGCAGCGACGCTACGTTCACGTGCGAAAAAGACGGCTCATACTACAAGTACGAAGCGACTTTTGACGAAGAAGCTCAGAGATTTGATATAGTCGTTTATAAAGACGAAGCGGTTTGCGAAGCGTTCAGATGCGATCTGGACGGCGAAAAGCTTAACAAGATATATTACGACGGAAATATCAAACGTCTCATCGTTTCAAATGCGGACACGGAAAAGAACGTTGAGATAAAATGGTATGATACTGAATTCGTCGCAGGCTTTGAAATTCCGAGTTCGGAAAAAACGGGATATATAACATATGAAAACGGAGTGCTTTCGGGCAGCTGAATAATAACGTAAAGAACCGGCGCAAGCCGGTTTTTTTGTATAGTTTTCAGTAAAAAGGTCAATTATGACCAAGGGGTGATGAAATGCGTTTAATAAGATATGTAAACGGCAAAAGGACTGATAAGCGCGGTCTGAAGGGCGGCGTGTTCAGATCCGATATAATATCAGCGGCTATAAACAAAGGAAATAAAAAATGACCGGCGCATAAACGCCGGTCAAGTAGTCACATATTATTTTTTCTTTTTGAAGATGAAGAAGCAGGCAACACCGGCTGCAACGACTACCGCGGCGATTATAACGATTATAAGCCAGGTGTTGGATTTCGGCTGTTCCGCGGGCTTGCCGGCCTCTTTTGTATCGGCAGGTTTGGTATCGTTCGCGGGAGCTTTCGTTTCTTCACCGCCGGACTGCTGAGTGTCGGGAGCGTTTGTTTCCACAGGCGCTTCGGTCTGCTTTTCGGTTGCGGCCTCGGTATCGGTTCCGAAGTTTGCATCCCAATATTCGGCCATTTCGGCGTAATAGTACGCTTCTTTTTCCGAACGGAAGAAACCGAACCATTCAAGATCGAACTCTTCACCCTCGTGACCGCCGGTAGAGAAGAGGTCGAGACGGAATCCGTTTATATCGCCTTCCCAGTTGTCTTCACCCGTAAGGTCGTAGGTCAAAAGACCCCATCCGCCTTCGGTAGGATATACCGTGTCGTAAAAGTCCAGGGTGGTATGCGCATGTTCGTCGGCGCCGACAATTTCGCCGGCGCAGTACCAAAGCTCAGCGCTGTCTATGATCTCGTCGAGTCCTTTGAATTTCATGGCGAATACAGGGAACTCTTCGGAGTTATACAGATACTTCTTAACAGTCGGGTTGAACTGCGATATCATCGCGTCGGTAAACGTGATGTGGAGCGAACCGTCGTCGGAGGCTACGGAAGTCATACCTTCGCCGGGGTTGCCCTTCTTAACGTTAGAAGAATCCCAACGCCAGCAGGGTTCGTTGACCGGTACTTCGGGACCGGGTTCACGCGGTTTTGCATCCGGGCTGACGTACGGATCGTAAGATTCGTTGCCGGTGGGTTTTACTCCGTTGACGTCCGTGATGGTGACTGCGACCTCTTCGCGGACTGCCTGGTGAAGAACGATACTGACGTAAGCTTCATTGTTTTCAAATCTGCTGAATACGCTGTCGGCTTTCATATCCTGATCGTTCACGTAAATTTTCAGCTTGCCGTCTTCTTTTCTGACTTCGAGAACAAGGGCTTCGCCGTTAAGGAAGTCAACGTTTACCTGAGGCGAAGCTATCGGGATCGGCTGGTCGATGCAGGACTGAAGGGTGAACGTCGTGCCGTTAGGTCTGGCAAGAACGTACCAGCCTTTGCCGTGCGTCGTGTCGCCGGGGGTGCATCTCGGATCGGTCCAGATACAGAATGCGATCCATTTGTCTTTGTCCTGTTCGGTATATTTATCTATAAGAGCGGTCATTTTGAAACCGTTGGATAAATCTACCTTTTCTTTCAGCATAAGTCCGCCCCAACCGGAGGCGCCCATAGCCTCGAGCATTTCCTTCGGAGCAGAATACATCTGAACGCCCATATCCGTATATCTCAGACCGGGCACCTTCGGACGGTCGTTATCGGATTCATACTCGGATTCTTCCTTGTACGCTCCGACGCTTGCGTATGCTTCCCATTCGTTTTCAGCGGCGTTTGCCGTGAATACGAAAGCGGATGCAGCAAATACGACCGCCAATAATACTGACAGTAATTTTTTCATATTTACCTCCGTAAAAAAATTTACTGATATATATTTTATTCATTTCGGGCGATTTGTCAATACTTTTTGAAAAAAAGAACGGATCATTTATGAAAAATGACAAAAAAACAGCTTTATATATACGAGTTTCGACAGAAGCGCAGCGCGAGGAAGGGTATTCGATTGAAGCGCAGTATAAAATGCTCGAAGGTTACTGCGCTTCAAAGAACATCAAAGAATACGAGTTTTATATCGACGGAGGCTTTACCGGATCGAATATCGACCGTCCTGAGCTTCAAAGACTCATATGCGAAATAAAGGATAAAAAAATAGAGTCCATCGTTGTTTATAAGCTGGACAGACTGTCGAGAAGTCAGAAAGATACGCTGTATCTTATTGAGGACGTGCTCAATCCGAACGGAGTATCTTTCGTATCGCTGAACGAGAATATGGATACCTCGACTCCGATAGGCAGAGCGATGCTCGGCATAATGTCCGCGTTTGCGCAGCTTGAACGCGAAACGATAAAAGAACGCACGAAAATGGGAATGCGCGAACGCATAAATAAAGGTCTCTGGCGCGGAGGCGGCAACGTTCCGTTCGGCTACGATTACGATAAAGAAAGCGGAAAACTCGTACCGAATAAAGACGCCGAAACGGTAAAACTCGTTTTTTCGCTGTATCTCGACGGAAGATCAGCCGCGCAGGCGGCAGCTCTTTCGGGACTTAAATACGAACGTATGGCGATTCAGATGCTTAAACGCGTAACTTATACGGGCGACACGCCGTATAACGGTGAAATAATAAAGAACACACATGAACCGATCATTTCCCGGGAAATATTCGAGAGAGTTCAAACGGAAATGAAGAGAAGAGCGAAAAGCGAAAGATCGCCGGCGCACTGCCTTCTTGCCGGGTTCGTATACTGCGGCGTATGCGGATGCAAGATGAGATATCAGAAATGGGGAAAAAGCGGATATAAAATATACTGCTATTCGCAGGATAAATCGAAGGCTCATCTATCGGGAAAAAACAAATGCGACAACATCAAAACCGACGCGGCGGAGCTTGAGGAAGCGGTCTTATCGGATCTGTTTTCTCTGACGCTCGAAACAGACGCCGAAGAAAAGGAAAAACCCGACGTGCTGAACACATTGATAAGCGCCAGAGATAATCAAAGAAAGAGGCTTTCAAGGCTCTATTCGCTTTATTCATCGTCCGAAGACGACGTTCTTTTAGACAGTATCTCGGAATTAAAAGAAAAAATAAAAGAAACGGAAAATCAGATAAAGGAAGAAAGCGAATCGAAAACCAAAAGCAAAGAGATAGAAGATAATTACAAAAAGCTCGGGCAGATAGGCGCCGCATGGGAGAAAATGAACTTTTCCGAGAAGCGCCTCGCTCTGCGCGAGCTTATAGACAGGATCGTCATAACGTACGATAAGGCAGAAATATATTATTCCGATAATCTGAAATTAAGATGAAACGAGAGTGCGGTCGAGCTGCGGAGGCGGGAGAATGAACGCTTCCTCGAAATAATATATTCCGCAAAGATAATCGCGAACGTTATTATGTTCGATCAGAACGGGCATTCTGTTGTGAACGTCAATAACGTCTTCATCCGCGGATCTTGTGAATATCACGAACCGCTTTATGCCGCCGTAAAAGTTATAAGCGCCCGCCATATAGAGCAGACCGTCTGACCTCGGAGTGAAGATATACTTATCTTTCGTTTTTCTCGACCATTCAAAAAAACCGGTCGCGGGAACGACGCACCTGCGGTTATACAAAGCGTCGGAAAAAAAGCGCTTGCCGGCAGCCGATTCGGAGCAGGCGTTTATCACCTGTTTTGTCGAATTCGTCAACGGAAACCCCCAGAAAGCGCATCTGGCGGTGATCCTGCCTTCGAACGGCATTATTATCGGCGCCGGATTCGTCGGATATATCTCCGAAACCGGCTCGATAAACCCCGCCTGCTTCAAAAACTTATTCATCAAACTGTCTTCATCCTGAGTAAAGACCGTATATCTGCCGCACATAAGTATCACCTCGTTTCTATTATACCATATATTTTACGGTTTATCAAGAGTAAAATTCATATTTTCTCTTGACAAACGAACAAATGTTTGCTATAATCCAAAATACGAACAAATGTTCTTTTGCGGAGAAAGCAATGAAAACGATACTTCACGTCGATCTGAATAATTTTTACGCTTCGGTCGAGTGCAGAGACGATCCGTCCCTTCGCGGTAAACCCGTGGCGGTATGCGGAGATATAGAGCTGAGGCACGGCATAGTTCTCGCAAAAAGCGAAGCGGCGAAAAAGCAGGGCGTCAAAACGGGATACACGATAGCCGACGCGAAACGCGCCTGTCCCGATCTTATCGTCGTCAAACCGAGAATGGACAGATATCTTGAATTTTCAAAGGGAGCGAAGCGTATATACGCCGAATATACAGATCAGGTCGAAAGCTTCGGCATCGACGAGTGCTGGCTCGATCTCGGATCGTACGGATACGGCAAAGAGACCGCCGATGAAATACGTCAAAAGTTAAAAGACGATCTCGGACTTACGGCGTCGGTCGGCGTTTCGTACAACAAGATCTTTGCAAAGCTCGGCAGCGATTACAAAAAACCCGACGCGACCACCGTAATAACCGAAGAAAATTACAAATCGGTTTTATGGCCTCTGCCGGTAGGCGATATGCTTTTTGTCGGCAGATCGGCGGAAAAAAGGCTCAGGATGTACGGTATATGCACGATAGGCGATCTCGCCGCCGCCGACGAGAGGATGCTCAGATCGCTTCTCGGCAAAAACGGAGCGATGCTCGGCAGATTTGCGAACGGGCTCGATAATTCCGTCGTTGCGCGCATAGACGATCCTCCGCTTATAAAGAGTATCGGAAACAGTACGACCGCGCCGAGAGATCTCGTAAGCGACGACGATATAAAGCAGACGTATATGACGCTTTCCGATCTTGTCGCCTCGCGCCTGCGCAGACACGGCTTGAAATGCCGCAGCGTGCAGATAAGCGTAAGAAACGGCGATCTTACCGCCTACACGAGGCAGAAAAAGCTTATATCTCCGATATGTACGTCCGACGAGATATTCGGCGCCGCGACGGCGTTGTACGCCGTAAACCGTTCCGCCGGACCCGTTCGATCTCTCGGCGTGAGAGCGTCGGACCTCGAAACGGAGGACGGTCTTCAGATGACGTTTCTCGACGATATACGCAAACTGAAAAAAGAATCGAGAGAAAAGGCGATAGATCTTTTACGTAAAAAATACGGCATCTGCGCAGTCGTGCGCGGAATAAATCTGATCGATCCGTCGCTTTCCGGCTTTTTCTCGGAAGGCAAGTACGAGATCGAAGACTTTTTCGGAGATTGCGTCAAAATTTAAATAAAGTTATTGAATACGTGTTATTTTCGTGTTATCATAAAATAAGAAATCAAGCGAGGTGTTATATATGAAACAGACCGTTGCGATCATCTTATCCGCTTTGCTGGCGTTTACGCTGTTTTCCTGCGCCGGAGTAAACACGCCGGAGGATACGAAAATCCCCGTTACCGTGACGGATAGCCCGGCTACCGTTCCCGTCAGCGAAGCGCCGTCTTCCGAGCCGCCTGATACGGAGGATCACGTGACGCAGACTGAAGCGGTCACGGAAGCCCGCGTCACCGAAACGGGCGTTTATAAAGTGATCAGTACGGATCTTTCCTCTTCGGAAGGGTCGTACGGATCGCTTACGCTTTATTCCGATAATACCTATAAAGCCGAGTTCAGGCTTTCGTCCGCCGAGTATGGCGTCAGATCGGAGACGGCTCTGACGGAATACGGCATATATACGCCGTCAGACGGCGATGAGCTGACATGCACGCCAAAGCGGCTTTCGGTTAAGATATCGTATGAAAACGAATCCGATAAAAAGATCGCCTCCGAAACGCTCGGAGTGCTTTGCGGGATGGGCGCTCTGACGGAAGCGTACGTCGCTTCGTATGAAAAAGCGTGCGGAGAAGGTATCGATGCGACCGTTGAAGAGGCGGGCGAAGACGAATTTCTGTCCGGAATGATATCGGGCGGAGACAAAACGGAAGTTCTGCTCGACCGCGACGAAAAACTCGCGTATGACGTTACGGTGAGATACGATCTGCCGGAAGGCAAATACAGGATCGCCGAAGAAGGCTGTACGCTCACGCTTGACGCTGACGGAAAAGCCGGAGAATGTACGCTTGAGTTCGAGTTGTCGGGCGACGACGGAGACGGGCTCGGAAGATATTCAAATCTGACTTTGCTCAAAGGCACGTACGAAAGAAACGGCGGAAACGTAAAATGCATTATAAAAGGCGAGCTTACGCTTCTGAAATACGACTCGGAGGAATCGCAGAAAGAATATCTGCGCAACATAGAAGAGGAATACGCGAACGGAGATATGCTCGAAGAAGTTTATGTTTATAATAAAGAGATCGCTTCAGACGAAGGCAGATTTCTCGATTACGGCGATACGCCCGACGAATACGGGCTGTTCGTTATCGATATAACTCACGCCGCCGTGTTTACATATACGCCGTCCGAAGAATACGCCGAATAAAAAAAACCCGGGGACCGACCCCCGGGAATATTTTATTTCGGACCGAGCGGATAATCCGACGTTCCGTTCTCATCATTGTAAGCGGCGAAATATTTGCGAAGCGCTATCAGATCGAGACCGTTCACGACTCCGTCTCCGTTTGCGTCGGCTCCGCCGCCGACAAACGTGCCGGGAGCAGAAGCAAGATATTTTCTGAGACGAATCAGATCCTTTCCGGTAACTTTGCCGTCACCGTCGGAATCGCCGTATACGATCACGGGCAAAGCGTTTGCGTTTACGATTATATGCAGCGTAACGAAATCAGAGGAGCCTTCATAAGCGTATAGCTTGATATAAGCCTCGCCCGACCTGTGACCTTTGATATACAGTTTACCGTTGCCTTCGGATATTGTCGCTATCAATTCTCCGGAGCCGGCTCTCACCTCCGATTCGACGAACGGAATGATATCGGCATAAAAACCGGCGGCGCTTACGTTGCTTGTATGCAGAGCGGGAATTTCCGCTGATTTTCCGACGTCAACGTTAAGCAGCGTTACTGAAGTACTTACGCTCTGTACCAAAGATTCTGAGATCGTTACGGCGTGATTTTTATATACGCGTTCGTTTTCCGTGACGGTTTCCGAATCGCTGCCGGTACCGAACAGCTGCACCCAGTATTTTGTCCCGCCGCTTTCGTACGCGCCGATACCGATACTGCCTGAGTATGTATTGAGGATGTTGGCGTTATGTCCGGGAGAGTTGATCCACGCCTCTATAACGGACGCGCCGGATCTCTGGCCTGCCGCTATATTTTCCGCATTCAGGTAACCCGTTGAGCTGTAAATACCTTTTTCGTCGACGGTAAAGCAGGAATCTCCCGAGGGCCTCGTATGGCTGTAATAAAGAGCGCATTCGGCGGCTCTATGCATGGCAAGCTGCGTCAGCTTTTTGCTGAGAACGAGCGGTTCAAGACCGTTGTTTGCTCTGTGTTCGTTGACTCTGTTATATATATCGGCAAGCTGGTCGTACATTTCATATCCCGAAGTTTTAAGTTCGACGAGATAGGATTCTTCATCATACGTAACGCTCTCGCATACGGAAGCCACGCTGTTTATGAATCTGACGAAATTAAGCTGTCCGTAATTACTGTATAAAAGCGTCGTATCGCCGTTTACGGTGCCTGATATCAAAAGTAAAGGAGGCGTGATCGAACCGGAATTTCCTAAAAGATTGCTGTACGCCCATACGAGGTTCGTACTGCAATATGCTTCTATGCGGTCGGCTTTTTCACCGAGACAGTTTTCAAGAAACGTTTTTACTTCGCTGTCTTCAGCTCCGCTTGATTCGACGGCGATTATCTTTACGCTGTCGTTATCGATCAGCGGATCGCCCGCCAAAGATTCAAGGATCGAATAACCGGAATACGCGTCAGGATAGCCGAAGAACAAAAACACGATAATGACCGCGCCGCCATCCGGAACGGTATAAGAAAACCTGCAGCGCTCCCCCGTTTCCGGATCGTTTACGTCATACTTTCCGTTGACCGTATCTGACACCTCGCATTTTTTGAGCATCGGGTACCCGGTTTCGGCTTCCGTCGGCAAAGAGACGAAGCAGAAAAGAACGGAAATAATAAGAAATAAAGATATATATTTTCTCACGTCGCACCTCGCATTAGTTTCTAATATAAATATATCACAAGGCTCGGAAAAAGTCAATATATATCATATAAAATGCTGCATAAGCAAAAATTTACATTTCGGGATTGATTGTTTTATAAGGTCGGTATATAATGAAAACATATAAGGAAAGGCGAAAATCATGGTATTCGTTTATGTTATCGCGGGGCTTGCCGTCATATATCTGTGCGTTTCGTTTTATATGACGAAAATGCTTTTCTTCAGATCGGGCGTAAAAAGCGGACCGACGAAAAAACTGATCAAGGATCTCGAAGTCATACTTGAACCCTATAAGGAAATAAGAGACGAAGGCATGAGGTGGCTTTCGGAAACGGATCACGAAGAAGTATTTATAACCTCAGACGACGGATTGAAGCTCAAAGCGAGCGTTTACGAAAATCCGGACGCTAAAGCGGTTCTGATAGGTTTTCACGGATACAGAAGCGGTTATGAGAACGATTTCGCCGGTGCGGGAAGATTTTATTACGAAAGCGGTTTTACTCTGATAATGCCCGACCACAGAGCGGGCGGAAAGAGCGAAGGAAAATACATAACTTTCGGTATAAAAGAAAGCGACGACGCTGTCAGATGGTGCGAATACGCAAAAGAAAGGTATAAAAACGTGCCGGTCGCTGCGGCGGGCATATCAATGGGCGCCGCAACAGTCATGATGGCGGCGGACAAATATCCCGATAACGTAAAAATGATAATCGCCGACTGCGGATTCGACGATCCGGCGGACGAGATATCGTACGCAGGGAACAGAAGCTTTCGCGGAGCTTTTTTACTGCTTCCTTGCGTAATGCTGATGTGCCGCGTTTTCTGCGGCTTCCGGCTCAGGCAAAAAAGCTCTTCCCGTTCGCTTGCTTCAAGCGATCTTCCGCTTTTTATCGCTCACGGCAAAAGCGACGCTATCGTTCCGATAGAACACGCTTATAAGATAAAAGCCTCACGGAAAGCGCCGACGGAGCTGTTTACGGTCGACGATGCGGGTCACGGTATGAGTTTTCTTACGGATCCCGACGGATATAAAACCCGGCTCGGGAAGTTTTTCGACTCATACCTGTTCAACGAGAATAAGTAACGGTTTCGTATTTGTCATTTTTCACAAAAATAACGCGGAATTATCCGTTATATTTTAATTTCAAATTTCGATAAGCTATTGACAAATCCAATCTTTATAATGTATAATTAAATCAATAGAGGTCATTGCACGACTGACGGATAATTGCGGAGCACCGCAGGGGAGTTGCAGATTATGATCGTAAAAAAGCCGACCGTCTGGGCACATTTATTCCCAATGGGATAAGTGCGCTCATTTTTTAATTTCACAAAAGGAGAATCGTAATGAAAAAGATCGGTATAGTGATGGGCAGCGCGAGCGATTTGCCCGTAGTAAAAAAAGCGATCGATATGCTCGATCAGTTTGAGGTGCCGTACGAGGTGCACGTGTATTCGGCGCACAGAACGCCGGATCACGCCGCTGATTTCGCGTCCGCGGCGAGATCAAACGGTTTCGGCGCGATAATTGCCGCCGCAGGCATGGCAGCGCATCTTGCCGGCGCGATAGCGGCGAGAACCACTCTGCCCGTTATAGGCATACCTTGTAAATCAAACATTTCAGACGGCGTTGACGCGCTTCTGTCCACGGTACAAATGCCCTCCGGTATACCGGTCGCAACCGTAGCGGTGGACGGTGCCGCTAACGCCGCTTTGCTTGCGATACAGATACTTTCCGTAGAAGACGCCGGTCTTGCAAAGAAGCTCGACGAAAAACGTGCGGCGGACGCGCAGAAAGTACTCGAAAAAGACGAAGAAATAAGAAAACAATTCACTAAATAAGATATACGGAGGAACAAAAAATGGAAAAGAAAGAACTGCTCTACGAAGGCAAAGCTAAGAAAGTCTATAAGACCGACGACGAAGATCTCCTGATCGTATCGTATAAAGACGACGCGACGGCTCTCGACGGACTTAAAAAAGGCACGATAACCGGCAAAGGCGCGATCAACAACCGTATGTCGAATTATCTTATGCGGCTGCTTGAGAAAAACGGCGTGCATACGCATTTCGTAAAAGAACTCAGCGACAGAGACACGGTCGTTAAGAAAGTATCGATCGTACCGCTTGAGGTCATTATCAGAAATATTTCGGCAGGACATTTCGCACAGCGTTACGGCGTAAAAGAAGGTATAGTTTTTGCAGAGCCGACGATTGAATTTTCCTACAAAAACGACGATCTGCACGATCCGCTCCTCAACTCGTATCACGCGATCGCTCTCGGGCTTGCGACGAAAGAAGAGATCGAGCTGATCAAAAATATGTCGTTCAAAGTCAATACCGTACTTAAAGAATACTTCCTCTCGCGTAACGTCACGCTCGTCGATTTCAAGCTCGAATTCGGCAAAACGAAAGACGGTCAGATCATCCTCGCCGACGAGATCTCTCCCGATACCTGCCGTTTCTGGGACGCCAAGACCGGAGAAAAGCTCGATAAAGACCGTTTCAGAAGAGATATGGGCGGCGTCGAAGAAGCATACAACGAAATGATGCGCCGCGTATTCGGCGAAGAGGTCTGATATATGGGCGGTTTCTTCGGCGCGGTCGGAAAATCGAGCGTTATATCCGACGTGTTTTTAGGCACTGACTATCATTCCCACCTCGGCACGAGAAGAGGCGGCGTTACCGCTTATGATGAAAAGATCGGTCTGCAAAGAAAGATCCACGATATAACGAACTCTCCGTTCCGTACGAAATTCGAAGATATTTTCGACGAGATGTGCGGCTGCGCGGCTATCGGATGTATCAGCGATTATGACCCCCAGCCTCTTCTGATAAGATCGCATCTCGGTCTTTATTCGCTGTGCATGATCGGCGTGATCACAAACTCCGATTATCTTATAAACAAGTATTTTTCCGAAAACGGCGGTCATTTCTGCGCGATGAACGGCGGAGGAGTTAATTCAACCGAGCTTCTCGCCGCGCTTATAAATCAGAAATCGAGTTTTACGGAAGGCATCAAATTCGCGCAAAGCGTTATAGAAGGCACGGCGTCCGCGCTTCTGCTTACGGATGAAGGGAAGATAATAGCCTCGCGCGACAGACTCGGCAGACTGCCCGTCGTGATCGGTAAAAGAGAAGATTCGTGCTGTGTGAGCTTTGAGTCGTTTGCCGCGCAAAAACTCGGTTACGGCGATCTCAAAGAGCTCGGTCCCGGCGAGATAGTCGAAATAACGGCGGAGGGTTACGAAACTCTTTCGCCTCCCGGAAACGAAATGCGTATTTGCTCGTTCTTGTGGACGTATTACGGCTATCCCACGTCGTCGTACGAAGGCGTAAACGTCGAGATGATGCGGTACAGAAACGGCGCCATAATGGCGAAAAACGACGAAAATAAAGCGGAAACGCATCAAATAGATTACGTCGGCGGCGTTCCCGATTCAGGCACGCCCCACGCGATAGGCTACGCAAACGCGAGCGGAGTGCATTTTGCAAGAGCATTTATCAAATATACTCCTACCTGGTCCCGCAGTTTTATGCCGACCGAACAGGCGAGCAGAAACAAAGTCGCGAAAATGAAGCTGATACCGGTACACGATCTTATAAAGGACAAGAGTCTGCTTTTCGTCGACGATTCTATCGTCCGCGGCACGCAGATGAAAGAAACGGTGGATTTTCTGTACGAGCACGGCGCGAAAGAGGTGCATATAAGATCAGCCTGCCCGCCTATAATGTTCGGATGCAAATATCTGAATTTTTCACGCGCGACAAGCGATATGGAGCTTATAGCAAGACGTGTGATAGTTGAGCTTGAAGGTGAAGAAGGCTTTGAGCATATCGACGAATACAGCGATCCCGATACGGAACGCGGCAAAAAACTTAGGGCGGCGATTTGTGAAAAACTCCATTTCGCCTCTCTGGAGTTTCAGACTCTCGAAGGTATAGAAAAAGCGATAGGCATAGATAAATGCAAGCTCTGCACTTATTGCTGGAACGGAAAGGAATAATAAAAATGATCACAGATTCAAGATCCGAAAGCTACGCAAAAGCCGGCGTCGACATAATCGCAGGCTATAAAGCCGTCGAGCTTATGAAAGAACATATCAAAAAGACCGTCACGCCGGGAGTCATATCCGGCATAGGCGGATTCGGGGGTCTTTATGAACTTGACCTTACCGGCATAAACCGTCCCGTTCTCGTTTCCGGTACAGACGGAGTCGGTACGAAGCTGAAGCTCGCGTTCACAGCCGACAAACACGATACAGTCGGTATCGACTGCGTCGCGATGTGCGTAAACGATATAATCTGCTGCGGTGCAAAGCCTCTGTTTTTCCTCGATTATATCGCATGCGGAAAAAACGTGCCGGAACGTATAGCCGATATCGTAAAAGGTGTTTGCGAAGGCTGCGTTCAGTCCGGCGCCGCGCTGATAGGCGGCGAAACCGCTGAAATGCCGGGCTTTTATCCCGCGGACGAATACGATCTCGCAGGTTACTGCACCGGAGTCGTGGACAAAGACAAAATAATCGACAACTCTGAAATGAGACCCGGAGACGTTATGATCGCACTTCCGTCGAGCGGCGTGCATTCAAACGGATTTTCGCTCGTCCGCGCCGTATTCGATATCGAAAGCGAAGAAGTAAAGCTTCCGCGTGAAGAACTCGGCGGCAAAAGCATACTCGAGGTGCTGCTCACCCCGACAAAGATATATGTCAAACCGATCCTGAAGCTGCTCGAAACAGTTAGAGTATGCGGTATCTCGCATATAACGGGCGGCGGTTTTTACGAAAATATACCGAGAAGCATACCGGACGGTCTCGGCGTGATCATAAAC
>CACYEW010000047.1 GCA_902773455.1 uncultured Ruminococcus sp. | reverse complement strand
GCGCGGTCGTACAGACCGTAACCGGGTTTGCCGGTCTCGCCCCAGATCATTCTGCCGTGGTCGGGACGGATATAACCGTCGTAACCGTTATCGTACAGTATTTTCATTATGCGGCGGATATCGAGCGAACCGCATTCGGTCGGGTGAGCGGTCTCATAGAAATCGCACTCGTTTTCGAGCCTTATGTTTCTTACGTGGATAAACGGAGTTCTGTTCATTCTGCAGTATTTTTCGGTCAGATACGGCACGTCGTTTTTTCTGTCCGCTCCGAGAGAGCCGGTGCAGAGAGTTATGCCGTTGCATTCGCTGTTATAAGCCGAAAGCAACGCGTCGAGCGTCTGCTCGTCTTTGATTATTCTCGGCAGACCGAAAACGTCGCGGGGCGGATCGTCCGGATGGATCGCCATTTTTATCCCGACCTCCTCGCACACGGGTATAACGGCGCGCAGAAAATAAGAGAGGTTTTCAAAAAGCTCTTTATGACCGACGTTTTCGTATTCCGATAAAAGCGCCTTCAGCCCGTCGTCGGTATAGCTTTCGTCCCAGCCGGGCAGAGAAAGCTTCGTTTTCGACGGGTCGAGCCTGTCTATCTGCTCCTGCTTATATATCAGGCTTCTCGAGCCGTCGGGATTTTCGTATGAAAGATCGGATCTTAACCAGTCGAAAACGGGCATGAAATTGTAGCAGATCACCTTTATCCCGTATTCGGCGAGGCGGCGGACGTTTTCGCAGTACGCGTCTATATATCCGATCCTGCTCTTTTTGCCGAGCTTTATGTCCTCGTGAACGGGTACGCTCTCCACGACCTCGAACGAAAGGTTGTGTCTGTTCGCGTTTTCTTTGATTTTCGCTATGCTTTCGCGGCTCCATACGCCGCCGGGCCTGACGTCGTAAACGGCGGAGACGATGCCCGATACTGCGGGGATCTGAGAAACGTACGAAAGCGGTATCGGATCGCTCTCGTTATAGTGTCTGAACGTTATTTTCATTTGCTTTGCCTCAATTTGAGCATTCTCACGTCTTTGCCGATGAATTTATACGGCAGAAATTCGCCGAGAAGTCTCGACGCCACGCGCTCGTCGTAACGTTCGATCATCGCGTCGGGCGAGGTGAGGTTCGTGCTTATTATCATCGGCTTGCCCGACCCGAGCCTCGTGTTTATGAGATTATATAAAAACGCCGTTACCGCCTGCGTTTTTATCTCGGTGCCGAGATCGTCGATCACGAGCAGATCGCAGTCGAAATATTTGTCGGTCCTGCTTTCGGAACGGTCCGAAAAGGATCTGCCGAATCTCTCGTATTCGAAATCGGAGAAAATGTTCTGCGCCGTGCCGTAGATCACGTAGTTTTCAAGCTCGATCACGCGCTTCGCCGCGGCGACGGAAAGATGCGTTTTGCCGAGCCCCGTACCGCCTAAGAAGAGAAGCGACGGAGAAACGCCGACCCTGAATCCCTCGGCGTAGCCTTTTATACGGTCGAACGCGTATTTCATTTTCGTATATACGTCGTTATCGTACCTGTAATAGGAAAGATCGAAATTCTCGAAGCTGTGCGTGGCGGCAAGTCCGTCTATGCCGGCGGTCTTATAACCGGCGCTGATCAGTTTTTTCTTCATACAGACGCACATCACGCCGTCTATATTGCCCTCGTCGCGGCAGATTTCGCATTCGTATTTGATATCGAGCCAGTCCTCGGGATATCCGTTTTCTTCGAGTATCTGCTTCTGCCTTTTTATAAGCAGCCCGTTTTCTTTTTTTATCTCGGCGATCTTTGCTTCAAGCTCGCTTTCCGGTCCCTGCGCCGCCTCGAATATACGCGGCCCGGTCGCGGCAAGCTGCCTGCAAAGCGACGCGAGCTCGGGTATTTTATCGCAGAGCGCTTTCGTGCGCTCTTCGGATCGCGTCACCGCGTCCTTTTTCTTTTTTTCGTATTCCTGTTTGACCGCGGCGTAGTCAGAGCGGTTGAAAGGCATTTTCGTCTCCTCCTCAGTCGTTATTATCGGAATAGCTCCGTTTCAGCGCCGCGTCCATGAATTCGTCGGCGTCGAAGCTCGAATCTTCGTTTTTGGGCTTGCTTTTGGAGCCTTTTTTCTTCGTCGTTCTTTCTTTTTTCGATTCGCCGTCCGTCACGTCGGAAGGAGTTCTGTATCCGGCTTCGAACCAGCGCTTGAGTATCCCTCCGGCATAGTCGAGCGAAGGCTCGCCGATCGTTTTGATCGTCGTTTCGTACGCGAGCCCGATCATATCCATGCCGTAACCGTACGAATCCGTCCAGGTCTTAATAAGGTGCTTTTCCTTAGCTATCAGAGCGCGGTGACCGACGCCGAACATCTTTTTGACCTCGGCGGTCGTTCTGCCGACCTTATTTTCGTGCTCGATAAAAGCGTCTATTCCCGCCTCGTCGGTTATGTCGGCGTCGTAGAGGTTGTACGCGGTGCGCTCGGCGAAGCGCATGGAATACATATTGTTCTCACAGCAGTATTCGATGATCTTCATTATCATGCCGGGAGTCATACGGAGGTAATCGTACATCGAGACCACTATCATAGATTCCTCGTAAGATACGGCTTTGCCGGTGATACGCGGTATATCTTCGTTTATCAGCTTCTTCAGATCTTCGCTGCGGCAGATTATTTCGGAGGTCTCGTCTTTCGAGTATTCCGGCCTGTCGGCTTTGACGCTCGCTTTCGTTTTCCTGTCCTTTATATCGGCGTCCGGCAGTACGGCGGTCTTCGGCGTTTCTATTACGCCGAGAGCGGAAAGCACGGAAAGAGCCTTCTCTATCGACGCCCACTGCATATCGAGCGTTTTTATCGCTTTCGCCCGGTCGTATTCCGTGTCGGCGCGGAATCCGGGATCGGAGCAGACGTACAAAAGCACGCGGAGCTCGTTTTCGTGTAAAGACGGCAGCGCCGCCATAACGCTCTCGTACGGAACGCAGATTATTTTATCTTCATATCTGAGTTTTATTTTCATTTTTTCCGCTCATTTCATATATAAGGTTCATCAGCGAATCGCCGGTGCAGACGTTTTCGGTCGGCACGCCGGTCTTTTCGCTTTGCAGTTCGTACTGTGAAAAATTCCAGATCCCTCTGACGCCCGTGCCGGAGGCAAGCTCAGCCGCACGCTCCGCCGAGCCGGGATCGCAGCATATTATAAGTATGTCTATGTTGTTTGCGGAGCAGAAATCCGGAAGCTCCGCCGCGTCTCTTACGGGAACGCCGGCGACTGTCTTTCCGATAAGCGCGGCTTTGACGTCGAAAACGCCCTTGAGCCAGACGCCGCGCTGCTCGAGTATCATGCTCGAGGCTATCGCGGAACCGAGATTACCGGCGCCGACCATCGCCGCGGTGTGCTTTTTCGATACGCCGAGCAGAGAACTGACCGACGTGTAAAGCGCCTTTACGCTGTAACCGTAGCCTCTTTGACCTTCGGCGTCGAAATATTTCATATCCTGCCGGAGCTGAGAAGCGGTTATTCCGAGATGCGAGGAAAGCTCGTCCGAGGAAACGCGGAGGATGTCCGCGTTGAACAGACCGCGCAGTATTCTGAAATAGCGCGGCAGACGTCTGAGCACCGCTTCCGGAACGGTCTTCGGGGTCGCCTTGGATCTGCGCTCGGCTACCGACGGCAGGTCGTGAACGTCAAAATCCTCAGGCGCTTCCGTTTCACGGTCTTTTTTCATCAGAGCTGCTCCGTAACGTATTCTGTGAACTGTTCGCAGGTCGCTCCCGTGTCTCTGCCGGTGACCTTGAGCTTTTTGTCTTCGAACATGCAGAAATCGAGCGCGCGCGTAAGTCTGTCGGCTTCGTTCTGCCTGCCTATATGCGACAAAAGCATCGCCGTCGCGCGGAGCATCGAGCAGGGATCGGCGTACTTTCCTCTGCCCTCCGCGATCATTCTCGGCGCCGAGCCGTGTATCGCCTCGAACATCGCG
>CACYEW010000046.1 GCA_902773455.1 uncultured Ruminococcus sp. | reverse complement strand
GTAGAGGATTTCGTCTTCTGCGCTGTAAACTATGATCTTATATTTCTGATCTTCTTCAAGCGTATAGACGTAATTCTGTTCATCGTCCTGTTCCTCGAGTACGGAGTAATCTTCGACGCCGGATTCTACGTTATCGAACGCCTCAACGTCGATTATGAACTTGGAATTGTCGGGATCGGTGAGTATGATCACATATTCGCCGAAGTCAACGAATTCGCCGCCTTCGAGTTTGACCTCGCGATCGAGTTCTACGTCTGCAGTGAGTTCGACTTCGTCGGAAACGACTATCGTATATCCGTCGAGAGCCTGTTCAAACGCTTCGTTAAGGTCGCTGCCGTGCCAGATCTCGTTGCCTTCGGTATCGAGAACGATGATCGGGAACGGAACGTCTTCGGTAAAGAGTTTTACGGTGAGTTTTACGGTCTCGGCTGTAACTATGCCGGTCACGCCGTAATCGCCTCTGACTTCATATCCGCGTTCGACCGTCTTGTTGGTCTTTTCGGAACTGTATACGCCGTAATCTTCTTCGAATGCTCCGAGTTTCGACGAGCTTCCGCTGAATTTGAAGAGGCGGTCGATGACTCTGAACGTTATTTTAATTACTCTTCTATATGTGTTGTAAAGTTCGGCAGCTTCTTCGGTGACGATTCCGTCGAGTCCGAGAGCGGATACCATATCTTCAAACGAGGTGTCGGTATTGAAGCTGTCGATCAGTTCCTGTGTCGTCATGGCTTCGACCGCAGCCTTAAGATCAGCCATCAGGTATCCGGTTTTGAAGTACGTCTCGATCGCTTCGACGAGGGCTTCGCGTTTGGCGTCGTCCTCGGTGCCGTTTGCGAGCACCGTGCCGATCACAATCGCGTAGTTGGGATCGCCGGTAAGATCCGCGGTCGCTTCCAAATCGAAGTTACCGATGAACGTGATGTCTTTTTTGCTGCTGTCATAGTAGATGTCTTCGAGTTCGACTTCAGCTTCGATCGTGAGGATCTCGCCGAGTTCGACGAGCGTATCGCCGAGTCCGTCGTTGTCGTCAACGAAGAAGTTGAGCGTCTGGGTCTTTTCGTTATCTGCGTTCGGTTTTGCGTTTGCGGTCAGATAATCGCCGTCCGCAACGTGTTCGAGTTCAAACGTCCAGGGCAGATACGTTACGTCGTAGGAAGCAACGGCTTCGCCTGCGAGTATCGCTTCGCCTGAAGTGCTGAAATCGGTGAGTTTGGCGAGCAGATCGTTTGCGAGATCCGTGACGCCTGCGCAGTTGATGCCGTCGAGCATTTCGTTTACGTCGGCGCCCGTCACACCGTCAATGAATCTGAGAACGTCGTCGAATGCGAATTCGCAGATATCATAGCCGCCTACCGTAAGAGCAGCGCACATATAGTAGTTGAGCGCAATGTCTGCGGAAAGCTGTGCGAAGATCGCTTTGAGGCCGTTCTTATTCTGAGCCTTCATGGCTTCGTAGTCGGGCGTGAAATGTACGTTGATGACTTCGTCGCCTCTGCCGGGCACTACTTCGATGTAGTAGTAGAGGTTCTTGACCTTGCCGTCTTCGTAAGCGTAACCGGTCTTCAGCATCGAGGATACGTCGGAGCCGTATTCGCCTGCGGTGATTATCGCGTTGCCGCTGACCGTTCCGGTCACGCCGCCTTCGCTTGCGGTATCGAGCGTGCTGTCGATAACGAGCGTTCTCGCTTCGCATACGAGGTTGCCGTTGATCGTGTGACCGTTGAGGTCGAGCAGTCCCTGTTTGAGGATCGTCACGTCGCCGTCATAATCCTTGAGGAGTATGATCGCGGTGTTCTTGTGAGCGGACTTGAGAGCCTTTGCAAGATCACGCGTGTAAACGACTTTCGCCGTTCCCTTTGCGCTGTGATCTATAACGAGAGCGTCATAATCGTTTTCGTTGAGGAGCTTTCCTTTGACCGTTACGCATACGCCGCTGTCTTTTTCTTTTACTTTATTACGGAAGGTTTCGGCAAGATTCATCTTGTCGAAGAGCGCCGTAAGATCGTATATAACGTCGCCCTGATATTCGTTCGACGTTGCAACTTCGGTTTCGGGATCGATCGTTATGTTGTTCACAACGTGGTTGAGAACTTTGCGAGCTTTGGAATAGTATTTTTCAAACTTGGAGAGCTCTTTGTCTACACCCACTTTGTCAAGCGTGTTTTCAAAGGTCTCGGTCGTTATCGTCTCGTCTGCAAATATGAATTTCGCAATTTCGAGCGCAAGTTCTCTGAGCGGTATGAGATCTACTTTGTCGAGATCGTGCAGAGTCGTATTGCCGAGAGCGACCATCGAGGTTATGTAAGCCTGATACGCTCTGTCGGGCAGTGTGACTTCAGCGTCTATCATTCCGTCGTGCGCGGTGACGTTGCCGTAGGATCTTGCTCTGCTTGCAAGGTCGCGTACGTTGTCAAGATTGTTCTTGGCCTTTCCGAAGTCTTCGATCGTTACGTAGAGTTTCGCATTGACGCCGGCATCGTTTTCACTTACGCCGAGGTTCAGCGTCGTCTCCATGAGTTTGCCGCCGAGTTTTTCGGTATGCGGGATGCCTTTACCGTTGGAAAGATGTATTTTTCCGTTGCTGTCGGCTCCGATGACCGTTGCGCCTTCAAGCGTCATTTCGTTGATCGTGCCGTCCGGCTTGATCACCTCGAGGATCGTGTCAAGACTCATGCCGCTGTTGAGTACCGCGTTGATCACGGCCTGCAGCGAGATCAGACTGTCCTCACGGAGCAGGTCTTCGCCGAGAGTGATGTAAGTGAAATCGGATCCGGTTATCGCGTCGGCCGTATTCTGAATCAAAGCAGACAGTTTGTCTTTTGTCGGATTCTTCGGAGACATACGGAGTACGAAGAGGAGGTTTCCGTTTTCGTCTTCGAGCGGAATGATCGCGAACGATATATTGCTGCCGTCAAGGAAGCCGGCTTCCGCTACGCCTATATTGATCTGCTCGACGAGGGCAAGTAAACCGTCGCGGTAGATGTTGACGGTCTCACGGGTGACCGTTTCGTATGCGTTGGAATCGATCTGTTCGGCGGTGAACGTTACGCTCTTGGCTTCGCTTCCGACGATGATCTGTTCGCCGCATACCGTATAACGGTACTGTTTGCCTTCTTCTTCGCAGGCGGGAAGGATGATGGTGGGATTGTCGTACTTGAACGTCGTTTCACCGATCTGCGCACCTTCTTCGCCGATGATCTTGACGGTGTATTCCTTCGGAGTGTAGACGACGTTTATCGTCGTGCTGCCCTTAAGAGTATCACCGGCCGCAATACCGAGTTCATCGGATGTCGTATAATGGACCGTATCGATTTTGATCGTATTTACGATCTCTTCGATCAATGCGTTCAGAGACGCGATGTCGCTGTCGGTAAGAGGTTCGTCGAGTGCGAAGACGATCGTGCCTTCGCCGCTCTTTATAACTTCGCCGGCGCTGTTCTTCGCCTGAACGTTGACGGTAACGAGAGCGCCGAGCGCCGCGTTGATCGTCTTGGTGAGAACGAGTTCTTCGTTCGCCTGCATGAACGTTCTCGGTTCATTTATCTGCTCGATCGCGGATACGAGTTCCGCAAGCGAGGGGCTGGCTGTATTAATCGCTTCATGAGGATCGCTGAGAGTTACTCTGCTGAGATCCGAAATTATATCCGCAATACGTTCATAGTATTCTTCATACTCGATATCCTGAAGCAAAGGCAGGAATTCCGGATCGTTGTAAATGGTGGACAGGTTCGCGTTGAGTATCTCAACCTGATTTCTGATACGCAGGTAGTTGTTATCCTGATAATAGTAGGTAAGACCGCTCTTGCGGTATTCGGTCAGGTAGATGTAAAGGTAAAGCTTAGCTTCATTGTCGTCAACGCATCCGTGGAGTACGGCTTCGACCGCCGCCTTCGCTTCTTCGCTCATGTCGCTGCCGCCGACGCCGAATTTGATCTGGTTGAGCGTGGCTCTGGTCAGCTGACCGAGTTTGGAGTAGAGCCCGTTAAGGATCTCCATGTTTTCTTTCTGTTCGGCAGCCTGCTCCGCGAGTATGCCCGGGAGATTGAGCGTGTCGAGCACTTTCTGATCGTCTACGACGCCGTCGAGTACGAGTTTGTATACAACGTCGACCTTTTCGAACGATTCGGATGTGAACGTCGCAAGACCGCCGTTGAAAGTAAATTCAGCTTTTACCGCGCCGGTTCCGTCGATCGCTTTACCGCTGACGGCCTGCCACGAAAGTCCGGCAAGACCGGAAGCGTAGTTCTGGGCGGCTACCATGTATTTTTTGGTCGCTGCGTTCACGCTGTCGCCGCCGTCTTCATTAACGATCGAGATCGAAACAAGTTCGTCATCGTTGCTGGGCGTTCTGAGAAGGATGTAATCGCTTCTGAGCGCGACCGCGTTGAGCACTGCGGCTTCTTCGGGCGTAAGCTGATCGGAGTAACTGAGGGCGACCAGTTTGGCGACCGTCTGTACGTTCCACGGTTTGCCCTCGGTGCGGGTGATCTCTGTCGCGCCGGTGATCCTTACGATCTCGCCCTGCAGGTAGGATTCGCCGTTTACTTTATAATCATAAACGAGTTCGTTGCCTTCGTGCAGCGGCAGAGTCAGGTTGTATCCGTAAGGTACGGAAGTGGGAAGAGCGGTTTCAAAGTCGTACGATATGTCGTAAGCCTTCGGCGTGTATCTGATGCGGAAAGTTATATCCGATACGAGTTCACCGGCGATCTCGTCTTCCGCTCTGTCGTAATTATCTTCGCTGATTTCGCCCCATGCGTTGAGAGCGTTCTGCTCTAAGCCGCTTGCGGCGATCGCTGCAAGAACGTCTTCGGCGGACATTCCGTCGGCAAGACGGATCTCAGCGGAGTGATCTTCAAGAGCAACGGGTGTCGCGTTGTCGACCGAGGACCGTTTGATAACCGCTGCCGACACGACGACCGTTACCGTGTGCTGATTCACGTTTACGGAAATCGTAGTGGAATCGGCAAGGAGTTTCTCTTTGAGCTCTTCTTCATGCAGAGAAGCGTTAGCGGCTTCCGCAAGAGCGTCAAGGCTGACATAATCCTCTGCACTCAGATCGTCTTTGAGCGGGTTGGATGTGAGCATCGCCCAATCGTCTTCGACAGTGGGTTCGAGATTGGAGAGCAGCGTGTTCAGCGATCTGAGAACGACGCGGACCTTTTTCTTGATGCTGTTGCCGTCGCTGAGCTGTTCAAGTATCGTGGCAATGCCCTTATCGTTGTAGATGTAACCGATCTGTTCGTAGATCTTAGCGGCTTCGGCTTTGAGTTCGCTGCCGTGTTCGATCAGGTATGCGAGTTTCGACTCCGCGTACCCGTAATCGATAAGCATATTCTCGATATCGAGAAAGCCGTCGTTCGCTTCTGCCTGCGCAGCCATATCGTTGATGGCGTTGACCGTTGTCTCGGTCGTGATGCGGGTACCGTATGGCAGCGATCCGTCGGTAAGCGATACGAGCGCGTCGACGTTATTGGATATGGCGCCGAAATCAGATTCATATCTGCTGAGCTCTTCTCCGTTTTCGAGCAGACGGGCTACCAGATACGGATCGTTGAGAAGTTTTTCCTGAGTTGCCTGATCCACTGCGATGTGCAACTCGTAAATCACTTCTACAGTATAAGCAGCGCCCTCATACGAGAACGTGCCTTCGCCGTCCGTAAGTTTGACCAAGTCTTTTTCTTCGCCGTGAACCACGGAAGCGTAAACGGGATTCCATACATACCCGTCTTTTTCGTACGGAGCTACAGTGATCTTTCTCGTTCCGGGATTTACCGATACGAGTCCCTCGCTGCCGGACGGGACCGGGTACGTGAGCGTTCTGCTCGCGAGATAACCTGATTTGAGCAGCGCTTTTTCGCCGCTCGACAGGCTCTCATAGTTGTCGGCAACAAGCTCTGCTTCGCTGACCGTTCTGTAGTCGGTCGCTTCTTCAGCCGCATACGTTATCGCCGAAAGATTGATCGACGACAGCATAACGAACATGCAGAGCACGAATGCCAACGCTTTGTTGAACAAACTTGTTTCTTGTCTCATGCTTTTCCTCCTTAGCATTGAAGCGGTATTGAATACCTGTTTTTGCCTTCAGTATACGCCTTATCGGTCAGCGTTTTGCGCGGTCTGGCAGATGCCGCGCCGCCGTGATTTGAAAAACACTTGTCCGAAAAAAGATACTCCTGTTTCAGCATATAAATTCAGCTTTGTTTTATTGTACCACGCGCACGAATATTTGTCAATAAATATATAAAAAAAAATAAAAAAATTTTATTACGTAATTATTAAAATTTTCCGTGATTGTTCAAAACTTTTTTCACATTTTACTTTGTTTGCACGTTTGCAACCTGATTTTACACCTTTCGCGGCTGAATGTCAATCTGTAATTTATGGAAGCGGAAACCGGAAAAACCCGGTTTCCGACGGTTCTTTTTTCCGTCGGAAGAAGAAAAAGCAGGAAAAATTACAAAAAAGACTTGCAAAAAACCAAAGCACGTAATATAATGCAGTATCGGGCGGTGATAATATGGGTGACAAAACCGAAAATACGGGCGCGACGATAAAGATCAGCGCCAAATCACGCAATAAAATAATAATCAAAACGAGTATCGTCGGAATACTTTCCAACATTTTTCTCTCGATCCTCAAAGCCGTTTCCGGCATCGTTTCGCACTCGATAGCGATAGTTCTCGACGCGGTCAATAACCTCTCCGACGCGGCGTCGTCGATCATCACGATAGTCGGCGCGAAGCTCGCGGTCAGGGCTCCCGACAAAGAGCACCCCTTCGGTCACGGCAGGATCGAGTATCTCTCGGCGATGCTGATATCGGTGATCGTGCTTTACGCCGGTCTGACCTCCCTCGTGGAATCGATAAAAAAGATAATCGAGCCGGTCGCCGCAGACTATTCTCCTGCGGTGCTGATCGCGGTTTCGTCGGCGGTATTCGTGAAGATATTTCTCGGGCTGTATTTCAAAAAGGTCGGCAAAAAGGTCCGCTCCGATTCGCTTATCAATTCGGGGCAGGACGCCCTTCTCGACGCCGTGATCGCCCTCTCGACTCTTACGGCGGCGGCGGTCTATCTCATCTGGGGCGTTTCGCTCGAGGCGTGGCTCGCCGCGGCGATATCGCTCATAATCATAAGATCCGGCGTAAGTATGCTCAGAAAAACGCTTTCCCGCATACTCGGCGAAAGCGCCGACGCGGCGCTTTCCTCGGCGATAAAAGAAACGGTCTGCTCTTTTCCCGACGTAACGGGCGCATACGATCTCGTGCTTCATAACTACGGACCGGATATGTTCACCGGTTCAATACATATCAGCATACCCGATACGTACAGCGCCGGAGCGCTCGACAGCCTGATACGCGAGATAACGGCGGAAGTATACCGTAAGCATAACGTATACCTGACCGCGATAGGCATTTATCCCGTCAACACGAGAGACAAGGACGTCATAGGTATGCTCGACGCGGCGGAACGCGCCGTATACGAGGATCCGGACATCCACGAGCTTCACGGGTTTTACGTCGACGAAAACAAAAAGACCATACGCGTCGATCTCGTCGTGGCCTTCACGGCGAAAGACAGATCGAAGACCTTCGACGCGGCGGTCGGAAAGATAAGATCGCTTTTCCCCGATTACGAAATAACCGCGGTAATGGACGCCGATTACGAAGAAGAATAAGAAAAAAGTCCGGAACCGGCAGACTCCGGTCCCGGCTTTTTCACACCGCCGCGGCTCAGCCTTAAAGATGTTGACAAAAGCGGTTTTATGTGATATGATCATACCAAGAAAAACAAAAAGGAGACGGTTATGCTTAGAATTGAACATCTGACGAAAAAATACGGCGACAAGGCGGCGGTCGACGATCTTACGCTGCACATACAGCCGGGCGAGATATACGGCTTCATAGGTCATAACGGAGCCGGAAAAACGACCACTCTGCGCTCCGTCGCGGGGATCCAGCAGTTCGACTCCGGCGAGATATACATAAACGGACGGTCGATAAAGACCGATCCGGTCGAATGCAAAAAGCAGCTCGCGTATATACCGGACAATCCCGACCTTTACGAATTCATGACCGGTATAAAATATCTGAATTTCGTCGCCGATATATTCAAGGTTCCCGCCGACGTGAGAAAAAAGCGCATCGACGAGCTCGCAGAGGTATTCGGTCTTACGAACGATCTCGGTCAGGTGATATCGGCGTATTCGCACGGTATGAAGCAAAAGCTCACGCTGATATCGGCGTGGATTCACGAGCCTAAGCTGATCGTTATGGACGAGCCCTTCGTCGGTCTCGACCCGAAAGCGTCGCATATAATGAAAGGCATGATGCGCGGCGTATGCGAAAACGGCGGAGCGATATTCTTCTCGACTCACGTTCTCGAGGTCGCCGAAAAGCTCTGCGACAAAGTCGCCATAATCAAGCAGGGCAAGCTCATAAGATGCGGCACGATGGAAGAGGTCAAGGGCGACGATTCTCTCGAAGAGGTATTCCTTGAACTGGAGGGAGAATGATGTTTAAGTCTCTTTTGAAGAAGCAGTTCACCGAGATCTTCCGTACGTATTTTTACAATCAGAAAAAGAATACGGTGAGGTCTAAAGGTCAGACTGTCGGTCTTTTCGTACTGTTTGCGTTCCTTCTGCTCTACGTTTTCGGCACGATCTGCGTACCGCTGTGTCTTACTCTCTGCCCCGCTCTCGTCGAAACGGGCAACAGCTGGCTTTATTACGCCATGATCGGTCTTTTCGCCCTCGTCATAGGCGCGTTCGGCAGCGTTTTCAACACTTATCAGACGCTTTACGCGGCGAAAGACAACGATCTGCTTTTAAGTATGCCGATACCGGTAAAATACATCATGTTCACACGGCTTCTCAGCGTTTATCTTGTGGGACTGATGTATTCGGCGGTGCCGCTTGTCGCCGCGTCCGCGATATATTTCATTTTCGCGGGCGTATCCGTTTCATCGGTCGTCGGCGGCATAATGATGATTCTGGTCGTTTCGCTTATAATCTTCATTCTGTCGTGCGCTCTCGGCTACGTCGTCGCAAAGCTGAGCCGTAAGATCAAAAACAAAAGCTT
>CACYEW010000045.1 GCA_902773455.1 uncultured Ruminococcus sp. | reverse complement strand
GGATCCGAAATAAAGCTCGGCAGACTTTTCGCAGAAAAAATGAAAGGGCTGTTTATAAAAAACAACGTGGCTTACTGCGGTCTTGACTGCGAAAACTGCGATGCTTATATCGCGGCGCAGAACGACGATAACGAGCTGAGGATCAAGACGGCAAAACTCTGGTCGGAGCTCAACGGCGCCGACATAACGCCCGATATGATCAACTGCGACGGCTGCCGCGCAAACGGCAGAAAAACCGTTTTCTGCGAATCGATCTGCCGGATAAGGCGCTGTGCAAAAGAAAAAAAGATCGGTACCTGCGGCGAATGCGAAAACGCGAAAACGTGCGAAAAACTCGCTCTTATAACGAAAAACGATCCCGAAGCGTTTCAAAATCTTTTATGAAACCGCTTGAAATTTCACGCGTTTTACTGTATAATCTCATAAATGATTCCGATCGGAGAATTGATATGAAAAAATATATTATAAAGATACCGGCGCTGCTTCTGCTGCTTGCCGTGTGCGCGACGGCGCTTTTCGGATGCGCCTCGGGCGCACCGGTACAGAGCGATACCGAAAAAAACGCCGCGACCGGAAAAGCGACGGAAACGGAAAACATAGCGACCGAAAAACAGACCGAACGCATAACTGCCGAAGCGACCGAAACGGAAAGACCGGCGACGGTCGCGCCGGAGCATATAGACGTCCGCGCCGCGGCCGACAAAGGTATCAAAAACAGCTTTACAAAAGCGAAATACTGTACGGTCAATCAGACGGAAGACGGCGAGGAAGGCAAGGTGCTGACCCTTACGACGTCGAATATAAAAAAGGCGAATCAGCGTACCCCTGCCGTCGTATTCGATTATTCCGGTTTCTGCAAGTCTATCGGATCGGAGCCGCTCGATATTTCAAAAAATCAGTACGTTGTCATTAAGATAAAAGCCGACGGACTGCACGACCGTCTGTTTACGCTCACCGCCGCGGCGACCGATAAGGACGGCGAGCCGACAAAAGCCGAAGCGACCGCAAGAATACCGTCAGGCGACGGCTGGCACTATCTGACCTTCGATTTTTCAAAAGCGGCAAAAGCCGATAAATTCAAGGTGTTCAGACTCAATTTCGAACAGCTCGCGGCGTCGGACGGCGAGAGCTTATCGATAAGCGAGATCCTCGTATGCGACGAAGAGGAAGCCGCAAAATACGCCGAAGAAGAAGTTTATCCGCTCGAAGAGCGTACCGCCGGCGATTATAAACTCAGTATATTGCAGTTCAACGTACAGACCGAAAACGGCAACGCGGCGCCGTTTATAATAAGATCGGAGCTTTACCGCAGATTCGTCGACGAGCATAAGCCCGACGTAGTCGGTATGGAAGAGGTGACGACGAACTGGCGCAAATGGCTCGACACGTACGTTTTCAACGATTCGTACGCAGGCGTCGGCGAACCGAGAACGGCGGGCGGAGAAGCGAATCCGATCTATTACAGAAAGGATAAATTCGAGCTCGTCGAATACGGCACGTTTTGGCTTTCCGACACGCCGGATAAAGCCGGCTCGTCCGTGAAGGGCGCGAATTACCCGAGGATCTGCACGTGGGCGATACTGAAGGATAAAGTGACCGGTACGCAGTTTGCGCATATCAACACGCATCTCGACCATAACGGTAATAACGATTCCGCGACCGGCAATACCATCCGTAAAGAGCAGATGTCCGTGATAATAAAATTCGCCGCGGAAAAATTCGGTGATCTGCCGCAGTTTTTAACGGGCGATCTCAACAACAGAAGGACCACGAGCAAAGGCAAGACCTATGCGCTTATACAAATGATAGAAGGCGCGGCGGAGGTCAGGGATGAAAACGGCGCGGCGTACAGAATGGCGCTTTCCGATTCGCGCCTTAACGCTCCCGTCACCGTCGGCGAAAATCATACCGCCACCATGATGAAGTATTTCGACGAAAACGACAAAGCGTACGAACCGTCGAGAGAACCGATAGACTACGTGTTTTATAACGCGAAAAATACGGAAGCGCTCACATACGAAACGTTTCTTATATCGGAAGAGGGAAACCTGATATCGGATCATTTGCCGGTATTTACGACGTTTGAGATCAAGTAAAAAAGGAGCTGTCCGACCGCGGAAAATCGCGACCGGACAGCTTTTTTCGTTTATAAAATCACGCCGCGGAAGCGTTTGCCCGTCTGACAGCGTACAGGTGAACGGAGCGGCGCCCGCTATGATGAGATCAGCAGCCTTATCCAAACCATATACTCTCTTACGAGATTCGCGTAAAAGTAACCGGTGAACGGAGTTTTTGCAGGGGCGGGTCTGACGTCGTATCCGAGCTTTTTCGCCTGATATAAGATCCGGTTTTCGTGGTAGTCGCTCGAAACTGCGGCGACGGTATCCGCTTTCAGCCCTCCGTCTTTTATCAGCTGCATTGAGTAACGTATGTTTTCCTCCGTCGAGGTCGATCTGTCTTCAAGTATCAGCCGGTCCTCGGATATGCCTTTTGCGCACAGATACGCCCGCATCGATTCGGCTTCCGAAACGCTCTCGTCTTCGCCCTGACCGCCTGACAGTACGGCGTACGCTCCCGGGTTCGCTTCAAGCAGTTCGTACGCTTTCTCAAGTCTGAGCGAAAGCAACATCGACGGTGTGTAACCGTGCGTTTTACACCCGAAAACGATATAAACGTCGGCTTTGTCGACCGTTTTGCCGATATTCGTGATAAGAAGCGAAAAAACGGTGAAGCTGACCGTATATAACAGTCCTACGCTTATATATATCCATTTCAGTACGCTCATAAGCTTCGGGTACGCGGCGTCGAGTCGTTTTCCGAAAAACAGAAGTATCAGAAGCGGCACGAAAATACATAAAAGCACTATCGGCGCGATCGGCAGAGAAGCGCGTTTGCTCACGAGCAGATACACGGTGTAATTGACCGCCGCAAATCCCGCTCCGCAT
>CACYEW010000044.1 GCA_902773455.1 uncultured Ruminococcus sp. | reverse complement strand
TCCTTCTGAGCGTAATCCACGGCTTTCGCGCCGCAGATCTTCGAGCAGAGGCCGCATTTGCCTTCTTTTAACATACGGCACCGGTCGGGATCTATCACCGCGACCTTCGGTATCGCCTGGGCAAACGGTATGTATACGGCGGATCTTTCGCCGAGATACTGATCGAATTTGTCAGGCACGTCCTTTACCGGGCATTTTTCGGTGCAAAGGCCGCATCCTGTACAGAGATCTTCTTTTATATGCCGCGCTTTTTTTCTGATCTTCACCGTGAAATTGCCGACGTAGCCGGAGACGGACTCCACCTCGCTGTATGAAAATATCCTCACGTTTTCGTTGTGAGATATATCGACGGTCTTCGGGGTGAGTATGCAGGCGGAGCAGTCGAGAGTCGGAAACGTCTTGTCGAGCATCGCCATTTTGCCGCCGATCGACGGCTCTTTTTCGACGATATCGACCTTAAACCCGGCGTTTGCAATATCCTCCGCCGTCTGTATCCCGGCGATGCCGCCGCCGATGACGAGCGCCCTTTTCGTCACGGGGAAGCTCTTCGGATAAAGCGGTTCGTCGCAAATGAGCTTCGCGACCGCGGCTTTGCACAGGACTGTCGCCTTGTTTGTCGCTTCTTCTCTGTTTTTATGCACCCACGAGCACTGCTCGCGTATATTTGCGATCTCGACCATATACGGGTTCAGCCCCGCCGACGCCGCCGCTTTCCGGAACGTCTGCTCGTGCATACGCGGCGAGCAGGCGCATACGACGATGCCGGTGAGCTTATATTCCGTTATCGCGTTCTTTATCAGATCCTGACCGGAAGACGAACACATATATTTACAGTTTGCCGAATATACGACGTAACGTTCTTTTTTCATTACGCCGACGAGCGTGCCGACGTCGACCGTTCCCTCGATATTACTGCCGCAGCTGCAGACGAAAACACCTATTCTTTTCATTTTGCCTCACTTCGTATATTTGCGGAACGCCGCCGAAAACGCCTGAGACGGCATATCCGCGCCGGCTTTTTCAAAAAGCCCGCCTGCTTTGATCCTGTTGCCTTCTTTTTTTCTTTCGGCGACGACTCTGACCGCCTCGATCAGCTTCGCCGGCTCCACGCCTCTCGGGCATCTGTCGACGCAGGCGTAACAGGATAAACAGCGGTATATCCCGGTACAGCTTAAAAGAGGAGCGATATTGCCCTGATCGATCATATAAACGAATCTGTGCGGGGGATATTCCATCTCGTCATAAGCCGGGCAGGACGCGGAGCATTTGCCGCATTTCATGCACAGGGCGGGATCCGTGCCGCTCATTTTAAGTATTTCTTCTCTCAATCCGATATTCTTCATTTTACTCCAAACGCTTTCGCCGCAAGCTCGGTGAAATAAAGCACCGGCAAGTCTCCGTATTTGCCTACGTTGTATTTACAGAGCGGGCAGGCGGTCGCAAGCAGCCCTGCGCCGCAGTTTTCCGCGCTTTTCGCCACTCTTTCCGATCTTTTTTCCGTAAGCGTTTCCGATTCGGCGTAAGTGTACGCGCCGCAGCATTCGTTACGCTCGGGAAAAGCGACCGGTTCGCCGCCGAGGGCTTTTATCAGTTCTTCCATTATAACGGGATCTTCGGGATTGTCCGTCCGCATTATCCTGCCGGGGCGCAAAAGCATACAGCCGTAATAACAGCCGATCTTCATACCGTCAAGCGGATATTTCACGGCGGCTCTTATTTTTTCATAGCCTACGTCGTCGCGAAGCATCTCGAGATAATGAACGACCTTTACCGTGCCTTTGTATACGGACCCCGCGTACGCTTTTACCTTTGCGGCAAATTCAGCGTTCGTTCTCAGGTCGTACTCCGTTCGCTTCAATACGTTATGGCAGGCCGAGCAGACCGTAAGAAGCGGCAGTCCCCTCTCTTCGGCGGCGATCAGCGCGCGGACCGAAGCGAGCTTTACCGCAACGTCGTCCGACGGCGAAACGTAAACTCCGCCGCAGCACTGCCATTCGGGCAGTTCGGTCAGCTTTACGCCGAGGATATCCGCGCAGAGCCTTGCGTATCTGTCGAGATCTTTCGCTTTGTTTTTGAGCGTACAGCCCGGAAAATAACAAAATTCCATATCATCACCAAATTATCCCCATTATATTTCTATTATAACAGTAAATCTTCCGTTTGTAAATATACATAATAAAAAAATATCGCGCCCGGAATAAAAGATTTTTTGATATTTTTTTCAATTGCTATTGCTTATGCGGTAATTTTATTGTATAATAAAGACGGCGCGATGCGCCGAAAATAAAAATTACGGAGAATATGCCATGAGAAAAGACGAAATGACACAACACAAAGCCAAGTGGATCACCTGCCCGATACCGATGAAGGAAGCCGAGAACAAATTCGGCTGGGGACAGGCCGGAGCCGATATCCAGTTTGCGCCGATATTCGACGAGGGAGGTCTGCCGATGTTTTCGACAAGGTTCACCGTCAAAGGCGTCAAAAAAGCTTCGATCGACGCTACCGCTCTCGGCGTTTTCGATCTGTGGATAAACGGAAACCGCGTTATGAACGGCGAGACCTTCGACGAGATGAAACCCGGCTGGACGGATTACGACAAGCACGTTCTCTATTATACATACGATATCGGCAGATATCTGATCGAAGGCGAAAACACGGTCCTCGCGGTAGTCGCGCCCGGCTGGTACGCCGGCAGGATTGCTTTCGGCACTTACAAGGATCCCGTAATAAGCTTTATGGCGGCGATACGCGTTGAAGACGGGCTCGGCAGCCGCGATATATATACCGACGAAAGCTGGCTGACGTTCAAGGGCGGCTTTATAAGAAGCTCCGATATCTGGGACGGCGAATATACGGATTTCAATTATCCCGGCTACGGCGAGCTTTCTCACAACAGATCGAGCCGCGACGGCTGGATCACGTCCGCCGCGGTCGAACACGATATAGATATCACGCCGCAGGTCGGTCCGACGATAAAGGTGCGCTTCGGTCTCGAACGCAAGCCGGAAACGGTCACGATCTTCAAAGGCGTGAAGGATAACGGCACCGATTTCGGCGAGATAAACGTCGTGGAGGAATATAAAAACACCGATTCTTTCAAGCTGAAAAAAGGTCACAACGCCGTCGTCGACCTCGGTCAGAACATGGTCGGCTGGCCCGCGTTCTTCATGAACGGTCCGAAGGGCGCTCAGATAATGGTGCGCTTCGGCGAGATGCTGAACGACAGCGGTGAAAAATCCCGCGGCAACGATAACCCGAAGGGCTCGATATACAGCATCAACTACCGTTCCGCGAAAGCCAAGCTTCAGTACGTTCTGTCGGGCGAAGAGAGCGCGTCGTTCCCGCGATTCACGTTCTTCGGCTTCAGATATCTCGAGATAACCGCGAACGAAGACGTGGAGATCAGAGGTCTGACGTGCTGGGTCGTCGGTTCCGATACGGAGGAGACCGGCAAGATAGAGACCTCGCACGCAAAGGTGAACAAGCTCATTTCGAACATAATATGGGGTCAGCGCGGCAACTACCTTTCCGTACCGACGGACTGCCCGCAAAGAAACGAACGTCTCGGCTGGACAGGCGACACGCAGATATTCGTCGGCACGGCGGCGTATAACGCGAACGTCGACGGCTTCTTCAGGAAATGGCTCCGCGACGCGAGAGATTCGCAGTCGCCCGAGGGGATTTATCCGGACGTCATACCTCACGTCAGCGTCGTAGGTTACGGCGGAGCCGCGTGGGCGGACGCCGGTATCGTTGTGCCTTACGTTATGATGCGTATGTATAACGATCTCGAGCTTGTCGAAGAGCATTACGAATCCATGGAAAAATACATGGGCTGGCTCAATTCGAAGGGTATGGAAGGTCCGAACCCGCACTACGGCGACTGGCTCGCATACGAACCGACCGACAGCAGATATATATGCGTCGCTTATTACGCCCACGACTGCAGACTCATGGCTGAAATGTCGGACGCGATCGGCAAGCCGGAACGCGCGAAATATTACAGAGAGCTTTGTGAAAAAGTCAAGGATCATTTCAGACAGATATACTGCGAGCCGTCGGGCGAACTCAAACCCGAAAACAGAACGCAGACCGGCTATCTGCTCGCTCTGATGATAAACGTTTACGACGAAGAAAACAGAAAGAAAGCCGTAAAAGAGCTCCGCGAAAAGATCGTCAAAAACGGTCACAGACTCTCCACCGGCTTCGTCGGCTCGGGTATCTTAAACGAGATACTTTCCGAATCGGGCGACTGCAATCTCGCTTATTCTCTGCTTCTGCAGACCGAGAACCCGTCGTGGCTTTACAGCGTTGATCAGGGCGCGACGACGATATGGGAGCGCTGGAATTCGTATACGCTCGCGACCGGCTTCGGCGACGTGGGCATGAACTCGTTCAACCATTACGCCTACGGCTCGGTCGAGGAATGGATGTACCGTCACGTTGCGGGTATCGAGGTCGATCCCGAGGCTTACGGCTTTGAACGCGTGATCCTCCAACCCACGCCCGACACGAGATCCGACGACGAGATACCGGAAGGTCAGGAGCGCATAACGTTCGTAAAGGCGCATTACGACAGCATAAACGGCAGGATCGTATCGAACTGGTCGACCGAAAACGGTTTCGTCTACGAGACCGATACGGCGGTTCCGGCGCGTTTGCTTCTGCCCGTGCTCTCCGATAACGAGACCTTCACGATCAACGGCATAGAGCATAAGTATTCCGAATTCGAACGCAAGGGCGACCGTATAGTGATAGAACTCGCCCCCGGCAGATACGAATTCGCAGAATAAGGATCTTATAATGGATAACGAAATATCAGCAAAACAAACGGAAGAAATAACGGAGCCTGCGGAAAATACGCCGCAGGCTCCCGAACCGAAAAAGGATAACCGCAAAGCTCTGATCATCGCGGTGGCGGCTTCCGCTCTGGCGATCGTCGCGGCGCTTCTTACGGTATATTTCATATTGAACAGAGATACCGGAGCTTCGGTACAGACCGAGCCTTATACGACGTCCGCGGCGACCG
>CACYEW010000043.1 GCA_902773455.1 uncultured Ruminococcus sp. | reverse complement strand
TTCTACGGCTGCAGCAATCTGACAAGCGTTACGATAGGCAACGGCGTTACGAGCATAGAAAATAGAACATTTTCCAACTGCAGCGGTCTGACGAGTATAACCATACCCGACAGCGTTACGAGTATAGGCGAGTATGCGTTCTACGCCTGCTACAGTCTGACGAGTATAAACTTTAACGGTACAGTTGAGCAATGGGATGCAATCTATAAGGATCATGGTTGGAGCAATTACACCGGCGATTATACGGTACACTGCACGGACGGAGATATACCGATAAACTGAGTAAAATAAAAAAAATCGGGGAGAGTGATCTTCCCGATCATTTTTGCCTTTCAGGCGGGGAAAGGCTTGGGCAATACGTCCTTCGAACGCGATATGCCGCCTTCGGCGCGTTCAGCTTCGTTTGCCGGTTTCTCCCTCAAATGATAATTTTCTGCGCTGAACGGATTATTTTTCAGCGGACAAAAATAATAAAAATGCGGTTATCATATTGACAAATTCTGATTATAGGGTATAATGGTTATGAAAACAAAACAGGAGGTAATATTGTTTTGAAAAAAGTTATTGCACTTATCGTTTGCGCGATCATGATATGCCTCTCGGCGATCAGCGTATTCGCGGTAACGAGCGAAGAATCCGTTAAAGCGGCGGAACTCGAAGTATTCATTCAGCCCGACACTTCCGAGATCAGCGGAGCGTTTCAGATGAGAGGCTTTACAGCTTCTCCCGACGGAAAGTACGTTTACGGCGGATTCCTTCAGGGCGGCAGACTCGTCGGCAGATACGACGCTGCGACCAAAGAACTGAAAGGCACGTATAAACCGGCTTCCGACGACAACGAGCTTTACTGCAAAGGTCTTGCGGTGGATGATCGCGGATATCTCTACGTTGGCATCACGCATAACGGACAGGACGACGTAAGCGTCGCCGTAGTCAACGAAAATCTCGAGCAGATCGGTTATTTCACCGAGCATCTCGGCAGCGGCTCGACCGGCATCAACGGCGTAGCCGTACAGAAGCTCGACGGCAAATACTATCTGTACGCCGTCACCGCTTACAATACCGACACCGTCCGCTGCTATGACGTCACAGATCCGTCCAATATCTCGCTCAACGCGAGCTTCGGCACAAACGGCGTTATCGATTACGCGGCTTTGACCGGCGCTGACAAAGATCCGAGCTATATCGCGGTAGACGAAGAAGGTTTCGTATATCTCACCTACCTCAAATCCGCTTCCGGCTTCGGCAAGGGCAGCAACGTCGCCAAGATCGCCAAAGACGGTAAATCCATCGTCAAAGACGTCGAAGTCAAACAGGCTTACGGCATCTGCGAAGCGGGCGACTACCTGTTCGTCGCAACAAACGACAAAGCGGACTCCAACGTCCACGTTCTCAAGAAAGCCGACCTTTCCGAGGTTGCGGTATTCACTTGCGCCGATCAGTCCGGAGCTTCCTTCTCCGACATTGCGTTCGGCGGCGGCTACCTGTTCGTCGGCGACCATGGCGACAACACGAATTCCTGCGGCCTGATCCTCAGAACGAAGACTCAGCTCGTCGTTAAAGACGAAGCCGAACAGCCGCCTGCCGACACCGACGATCCCGGTCAGCAGGGCGAAGATCCCGGCCAGCAGGGCGGTCAGCAGAACCCGCCGTCCTCAGACGCAGCGGTCATAGCCGTCGCGGCTGTCGCGTGCGCAACGCTCGCCGGCGCGATAATAGTTAAAAAGGCAAAGAGATAATCAATAAAACGTTGAAGGCGGCAAACAATGCCGCCTTCTGAATTATATAAGGAGGCAGAATGATACCGGTACCGGAGAAGAGAGTCACCGAATTTGAGAATATGGGCTTCGGGATGTTCATTCATTTCGGACTTTATTCGCAGATGGGGCAGGGCGAATGGATAAAACATTTCAAAAATATCGAAGACGAAGAGTATAACAAGCTTTTCGAAACCTTCAGCGCCGATAAATTCGACGCGGAAGAGATCGTTGATATCGCCAAAGCGGCGGGTATGAAGTATATCACGCTGACATCGCGCCATCACGAGGGCTTTTCGCTTTACGATACGAAAGGTCTGTCGGCTTTCGATGCGCCGCACGCGCCGTGCTGCCGCCGCGATCTCATAAAGGAGTTCGTCGACGCCTGCCACAAGGGCGGGATCGTGCCGATGCTGTACCATACGACGCTCGACTGGCACGTCAAAGAGTTCAACACGGATTTTCCCGCTTATCTTAAATACCTGCGTGACAGCGTAGAGGTGCTTTGCAGAAATTACGGCAGAATAGGCGGCTTCTGGTTCGACGGCAACTGGTCGAAGCCCGGCGAGGACTGGCGCGAGAACGAGCTTTACGCGGTGATAAGAAAATATCAGCCCGACGCGATAATAGTAAACAACACGGGGCTTGAGGCGCGCGGAAAACTCGGCGATCCCGAGATAGACAGCGTGACCTACGAGCAGGGAAGACCCGAGCCGATGAACAGAGACGGTATGAGCAAATACGTCGCCGCCGAGATGTGTTACACGGTAAACGACCATTGGGGCTACGCCGCCGACGATATAAATTACAAAAGCCCGGCTGAACTGATCGAAACGCTCTG
>CACYEW010000042.1 GCA_902773455.1 uncultured Ruminococcus sp. | reverse complement strand
AGAGCCGACGCGAGGAGCCAAACGATATCCGAAAATCTGATTTTCATCTGACGAAGCTTCGTTCTGCCGTCTCCGCCTCTGTAACCGCGGCAGATCATCGCTTCCGAAAGATCGAGAGCGTGACGAATGGCGGAAGCAAGCAGAGGTATGAAGATCGAGATCAGCGCCCTTGCCCGTTTCATAAGGCTGCCGGACGAGAAGTTCGCCCCTCTCGATTTCTGCGCCGCGATTATTTTCTCCGTCTCTTCGAGAAGCGTGGGGATGAAACGGAGCGCGAGCGACATTATGAGAGCGAAATCGTGCACCGGCACTTTTATCTTGGAGAGCGGTTTAAGAAGCCCTTCAAGGCCGTCGGTAAGAACGATCGGCGACGTTGTGTACGAAAGCAGTACAGACGTCGATACCACGAGCACAATTATGCGGACGATCATCTTCGCCGCCGCGATAAGACCGCTGTCGTATATTTTTATTATCCACCATTCGATCAGAAGCTCGCCGCTTCTTGAAAACAGTATCTGAAAGAAGGTCGTGAATATCAGTATGAAGAGTATCGGTTTCAGGCCCTTCAATACGGTAATCAGCGAAATGCGCGATACGAGGAACAAAACGAGCGCCGATAAGAACAGTACGATGAACGACAGCGTTCCCGAAGCGGTGAACGTTGCGACGATGAAAAGTATCGCCATCAGTATCTTTACGCGCGGATCGGCGTTATGGAGCGCCGAATTGCCCGGGAAGTACTGACCGAGCGTTATATCTCTGATCATGTGCTTTCCTCCCCGGAGATCAGCCTCATAACGGCGTCGTATGCCGCGTCGACCGTATAGATCGGCTCGTTGATGCCGACTCCGTACTGATTCGCGTTATATATGAGCTTCGTGATCTGCGGAACGCTCAGACCGAGAGACGAAAGCGCCATGGGATCGGAAAAGATCTCGTTCTTGTCTCCGCATTTATACACGCCGCCTTTTTTCAGAACTATTATTCTGTCGCAGTAATTCGCCATATCCTCCATACTGTGACTTATTATCACAACGGAGGTGTGTTTTTCACGCTGATACTGTTTAAGCTTCGTCAGAATATCGTCTCTGCCGTTCGGATCGAGACCCGCGGCAGGCTCGTCGAGTATAAGATACTTCGGCTCCATCGCTATAACGCCCGCTATGGCGGCGCGGCGTTTCTGCCCGCCCGACAGATCAAACGGCGATTTGTCGAGATTCTCATCGCTGATTCCGACGAAACGCGCCGCCTCGGCCACTCTTATTGCGATCTCTTCTTCGGAGCATCCCATATTCTTCGGTCCGTAGGCTATATCCTTTCTGACCGTTTCTTCAAAAAGCTGATACTCCGGGTACTGAAAAACGAGACCGACGCGGAAGAAATTCTTACTCTTATTCTTTTTATTGTTTTTATCGTTTATATCCTCTCCGTCCACGGTAACGGTACCGGCCCACGGCTTATACAAGCCGTTGCAGAGCTGGGCTATCGTAGATTTACCGCTGCCCGTCTGCCCTATCAGACCGGTGATCATATCGTCTTCTATCGTAAAGCTCACGCCGTCGAGAGCTTTGTTTTCAAAAGGCGTATGCTCGCCGTAAACGTAAGAAACGTTATCGAAAATAATCGGCAAAGTCAACCTCTTTTATTCTTAACAAGATTTGAAAGCGCCGCGGCGCCGTCTTTTGTGTGAAGCGGCAGTTCTCCGCTGTAAACGCCTTCCTTTTTTAACCGGTAAAACAACTCCGTTACCTGCGGTACTCCGAGCGAAACGGAACGGAGTTTATCGACCTGCGTGAATATCTCCTCCGGCGTGCCGTTCATAAAGACTTCGCCGTGATTGAGCACCACCACCCGGTCGGCGTCGGTCGCTTCGTTCATATAATGCGTGATCGTGATCACCGTGACGTTGCCGCTTCTATGAAGCTCGTCTATCGTTTTGAGCACCGCTTCGCGTCCCTCAGGGTCAAGCATCGCGGTCGATTCGTCGAATATAATACATTCGGGATGCATGGCGAGCACGCCCGCTACGGCGACGCGCTGTTTCTGTCCGCCCGACAGGCGGTGGGGCGCGAATTTCTCGTAACCCGTCATACCGACGGCGGCTATCGCCTCGTCGACCGTTTTGCGTATCTCGGCAGGTTCAACGCCGAGGTTTTCGGGTCCGAACGCCACGTCTTCTTCGACCGTGGTCGCAACGATCTGGTCGTCGGGATTCTGGTGAACCATACCGACGCGCCGTCTGATCTCGTATTCCTCGTCTTCCGTCAGCTGCCCGTTCAGCTCCTTGCCGAAGACTTTGACCGAACCGTCGATCTTGCCGTCTTCGGAGGTTATAACGAGATTAAGAAGCTTGGCGAGCGTCGATTTTCCGCTGCCGTTGTGACCGAGTATCGCGGTATACGAGCCCTTTTCGAACGACAGATTTATATTACTGAGCGCCGGATGAAGATTGCCTTCCGAATCTCGGTATGAAAACCCGACGTCCTTTAATTCAATTACGTTTTCCATTTATTCCTCTTATCTGACGGAGCTCCATCTCGCCGCGCATCCGCACGGCAAAGTCATACCCGTTGACGAGACCGGCAGACCGACCTCGCCGCATTCGATCTTTCCTTTATGAGATTTGTTTATATTCATACCGAGCAGGTATCCCATAGTCGAAGCGGAAAGCCCGGTCGTGTACGAATTGAGCAAAAAGAACAGAGCGTTATCGGATAGAAGCTCCGCTGTCAGCCCCACAAGACCGTCTACCGACTCTTCGAGCTTCCACACCTCGCCGCCGGGGCCTCTGCCGTAGGACGGGGGATCCATTATGATCCCGTCGTACTTATTTCCTCTTCTGATTTCGCGCATAACGAACTTTTTGCAGTCGTCCACGATATATCTGATCCCGGCTTCGGCAAGACCGCAGAGAGCGGCGTTCTCTTTAGCCTGAGCCACGATACCCTTCGACGCGTCCACGTGAACGACCTCGGCGCCCGCCTTTGCCGCCGCCGCGGTCGCTCCGCCCGTGTATGCGAAAAGATTCAGCACCTTTACCGGTCTGCCGGCCTCTTTGATAAGCTTCGAAAACCAGTCCCAGTTGACAGCCTGCTCAGGGAAAAGTCCCGTATGCTTGAAGCTCATCGGCCGGAGCATGAATTTCAGTTCGCCGTAAGATATCCGCCACGAAGACGGCATTTTATTCACGGTCCATTCTCCGCCGCCGCTTTTCGAGCGCGTATATATACCGTCCGCTTTATCCCAAAGCGGAGAGTTTTTTCTGCCGCTCCATATCACCTGCGGATCGGGGCGCACCGTGATCACCTTGCCCCACCGCTCGAGACGGTAACCGTCGGAGCAGTCTATAAGCTCGTAATCGCGCCATTTATCTGCCGTAAACATCATTCGCCCTCTGAATCGAACGCCGTGACCTGATTGTTATCCGATCCGCCGCCGTATTTAATGCCGAGATGCTCGTATGCGAGCCTCGTAGCGCATCTGCCGCGCGGCCTTCTCGAAAGAAATCCGAGCTGCATAAGGTAAGGTTCGTACACGTCTTCTATCGTTATCGCTTCTTCGCCGACGGTGGCTGCGAGCGTTTCAAGACCGACAGGACCGCCGTCGTAGAATTTGATTATCGTATGAAGTATCCTTCTGTCGATATTGTCAAGACCGAGCTCGTCGATCTCGAGCTTTTCGAGCGCGTAGCGGGTTATTTCAAGATTTATCACGCCGCTGCCCTTCACCTGAGCGTAGTCTCTCACGCGTTTGAGAAGTCTGTTGGCGATACGCGGCGTTCCGCGCGATCTCGCGGCAAGCTCGTCCGCGCCCTCGTCGTCTATCGCTATGCCGAGTATACCGGCGCTGCGTTTGACAATCGCGGAAAGCTCTTCCTTTGAATACAGTTCAAGGCGGAGTATGACGCCGAAACGGTCGTGCAGCGGAGTCGTGAGCTGACCGGCTCTCGTCGTCGCTCCGATGAGCGTGAAATGCTTCAGCGGCATCCTTATGCTTCTTGCAGACGGGCCCTTGCCGATGATTATATCGAGCGAGAAGTCCTCCATAGCCGGGTAAAGTATCTCTTCGACCGCACGCGGAATTCTGTGTATCTCGTCGATAAACAGAACGTCGCCCGTGCCGAGGTTGGTCAGAAGCGCCGCAAGATCTCCCGCTTTTTCGATGGCGGGACCGCTCGTCACTCTGATATTCGTACCCATTTCGTTCGCTATTATCTGTGAAAGAGTCGTTTTTCCGAGTCCGGGAGGGCCGAAAAGCAGAACGTGGTCGAGAGAATCGCCGCGCATTTTCGCCGCCTCTATATATATCCGCAGACTTTCCTTCGCTTTTTCCTGACCGATGAAGCTGTCGAGCGATTCGGGCCGCAGCGATATATCGGTATCGAGATCGTCTTCCGTTACCTCGGAACCGGTTATTCTTCTGTCGGATGTGAATTCTTCATCAAAATCTTCGTAGATCGCCATTTACGTCACCTTTTACCGTGATAATTTCTTTAACGCTTCCATTATAAGCACCTCAACGTCGGCGCCGGGCTTGTTCACCGCACGGAGAGCTTTCGTCGCGTCGGAGCGCGTATAACCGAGAGCCATCAGCGCACTCAGCGCGTCGTCAAACGTTTCGGAGGCGGAGGATACTGCCGTTTCCGTTTCATCGGAGGACGTTGTATAAGAGAGCTTGTCCTTGAGCTCGAGTATTATCCTCGCCGCCGTTTTCGCGCCGAGACCGGGCGCTTTGGAGATCGCCTTCGCGTCGCCCGACGAGACCGCAAGAGAGAGCTTTTCGGGCGTAAGGGTGGACAAAAGCGATATCGCCGCTTTGGGTCCGACGCCCGATACGCTCGTCAGAAGCTTGAAGGTATCGAGCTCCGCTTCGTCGCGGAAGCCGAAAAGCTCGATCCCGTCTTCTCTGACGGAAAGATAAGTATACAGTCTCGCTTTGCTTTT
>CACYEW010000041.1 GCA_902773455.1 uncultured Ruminococcus sp. | reverse complement strand
TCGGCTTTTGCTCTGACGGTTATCTTGCCTTTACCGGTATAGTACGCGCGGCGTATGCCCGACGTGCCGTGTATCGTCGCGTAGGTCGGAAAATCGGGACCCTTGATAAATTCCATTATATCCTCGATATTGGCGTCGGGGTTGTCTATGAGGAATACGGTGCCGTCGATGACCTCGCTCATATTATGCGGCGGAATGTTCGTCGCCATACCGACGGCTATACCGACCGAGCCGTTTACGAGAACGTTCGGAAAGCGCGAAGGCAGTACCGTCGGCTCTTCTGTGGTACTGTCGAAGTTCGGCATGAAGTCGACGACGTTTTTGTCGATATCGGCGAGCATTTCGTTCGCGAGCTTCTGCAGTCTCGCCTCGGTATAACGGTATGCGGCGGCGCCGTCGCCGTCGATATTGCCGAAGTTGCCCTGGCCTTCAACGAGCGGATAACGGAGCGAAAACGGCTGAGCGAGACGCACCATGGCGTCGTAAACGGAGCTGTCGCCGTGCGGATGGTACGAACCGAGCACGTTACCGACGACCTTCGCCGATTTTACGGTCGGGTTGTCGTACGTATACTTGCTTTCGTACATTGAATATAATATGCGCCTGTGCACCGGTTTAAGACCGTCGCGGACGTCCGGCAGAGCGCGGTCGACTATGACCGACATCGAATATTCGAGGAAGGATTTTTTGATCTCCCTCTCCATATTCGTCTCTATTATCTTCTGATCCGGAAATTCTATTATTTCGTTTTTATCGTAATTGTTCTTCACGTTATGATCCCCTTCGTTACTGTCGCTCAGACGTCAATATTCTCGACGAATTTGGCGTTTTTCTCTATGAATTCGCGGCGCGGATCGACCTTGTCGCCCATGAGCGCGGAGAATATCTCGTCGCACTGCATAGCGTCCTCTATCGTCATTCTGACGATCGTTCGCGTTTCGGGATTCATTGTCGTCTCCCAGAGCTGATCCTTGTCCATCTCGCCGAGACCTTTGTAGCGGTTGACCTTGCAGTTTCCGCCGAGCTCTTCGAGTATCACGTCGCGTTCGGCGTCGTTATACGCGTATCTGACGGTGTTTTTGCCTTTCATTATCTTATAAAGCGGCGGCATGGCTGAGTATACGTGGCCGCCCTCTATAAGTCCGCGCATGAAGCGGAAGAAGAACGTCAGAAGCAGTATCCTTATATGCGAACCGTCGACGTCGGCGTCCGCCATTATTATGATCTTGCCGTATCTGAGCTTGTTTATATCGAAATCGGGACCGATGCCGCAGCCGAGCGCCTGTATTATCGGCAGAACGGACTGGTTTGCGTAAACCTTGTCGAGCCGCGATTTTTCGACGTTCAGTATCTTGCCGCGAAGAGGCAGTATGGCCTGGAAGCGGCTGTTTCTGCCGTCCTTTGCAGAGCCACCGGCGGAGTCGCCCTCTACGAGGAACAGCTCTGTAAGCTCTACCGATCTTTCGTGGCAGTCAGCGAGCTTTCCGGGGAGCGTCGAGCCTTCAAGCGCGTTCTTGCGGTTTCTCGATTCGTCGCGCGCCTGTCTCGCTCTCTCGCTCGCTTTCATCTCTTCGTAGATCTTGTCTATTATGAGACGCGCCGTATCGGGATTTTCTTCGAAGAATTCCTCGAGCTTGTCCGTAACGATCTTGTCGACGAGCGTTCTTACCTCGCTGTTGCCGAGCTTGGCTTTCGTCTGGCTCTCGAACTGCGCGTCGGGGAGCTTTACGGATATTACGGCAGTCAGACCGGAACGGACGTCGTTGCCGTCGAAGCCCTTGTCCGTATCTTTTAACACGCGTATCTTCTTCGCGTAGTTGCTCGTAACGCGGGTAAGAGCCGTTTTGAAGCCGGTCTCGTGCATACCGCCGTCGATAGTCGCCATATTGTTCGCGAAGCTTACTATCGTATCGTCGTATTTCGTATTGTACTGCATCGCGATCTCGGCAGTCATATCGTCTTTTTTGCCTTTGATGTATATGACCTTGTCGTGAAGCAGATCGCAATGCTTGTGAGCGTTCAGATATTCGACGAAGGAGCATATGCCGCCCTCGTAATGGAGAGTATCGGTGCGGATCTCCTCGCCTCTGTCGTCTTCCATGACGATCTTTACGCCGGCGTTCAGAAACGCCTGCTCTCTCATTCTCGTCATTATCATATCGTAATCGAAAACGACTTCTTCGAATATGGTCGGATCCGGCTTGAACGTGACTTTGAGTCCGTGCTCGGCGCCGCATTTGCCTATTTCTCTGAACGGTACGGTAACCTCGCCGCGCTCGAAACGCTCGGCGGAAGCGACTCCGCCGTGACGGTTTTCAACGTACATCCATTCCGATAAGGCGTTCACGACCGACGCGCCGACGCCGTGAAGACCGCCGGAGATCTTGTAACCGCCGCCGCCGAATTTACCGCCGGCGTGGAGCACCGTGAAAACGACCTCGAGCGTGGGCTTGCCCGTATCGGCGTTTATGCCGGACGGTATGCCTCTGCCGTTGTCGGAGACCGTGCAGGAGCCGTCTTTGTTGAGCGTCACGTATATAGTGTCGCAGTAGCCGGCCATAGCCTCGTCTATCGAGTTGTCGACTATCTCGTTGACGAGGTGGTGAAGACCTTTGATAGACGTCGTACCGATATACATACCGGGACGTACGCGCACCGCCTCAAGTCCTTTTAAGACCTGGATCTGTTCTTCGTTGTAATCGTTTTGAATTTTTTCTGCCATGTTTTTTCTCTCTTTGTGGTAATGGGTTATCTTAATTTATATTGTTTATTATCTAACGAACGATCCGTGAATCGCCCTGCATTGTATCGGTAATAATTATCAGTATTTCGTTATTTATTATCGGATGTGCGTTATTCAGTGTAAAAGCAGTCAAATTGCCATTTCATCGGATTTTCGTAAATGTATTTTGCTATCTTTTCATAGTCTTGTCTGTTTCTGATAACGTGATCATGAAAACCTCTCTGCCATACTTTGCCGTCTCCGTATTTTTCATGGATCTCTTTTGAAGAATTCATTTTGATATATCCGATCAGCTTTGAAATAACAGATCTGCTCCGTAGGGGCGATTCACGAATCGCCCGCAATTCTTCATCATCCGTGATAACTGCGATCAGGTGTATGTGGTTCGGCATTATTACGTATCTGTCTGTTTTTGCTTTAATGCTTTCCGGAATGCTTTTTATATATTTATCAACTATTTTTCCGAAAGACGTTAATTCAGATACGGGCGATTCGTGAATCGCCCCTACGATACGTGACAGCGTGCATTTACGATCCTGCGTACATACTGTTATGAAATACGCGCCGGGCGTACTGTAATCGAAATACTTTAACCGTAAGGGTTTTCTTTTCGGTAATTTATTTTCGTCCATGTATTTTTCAATTTTTAATTGGCTGTTCTCCCCGCTATGGTCTTCGCTCCGAGCTGAGTCATATATACAAGTCCGTCGTCGGTCAGAATAAACGCTTTCGGCAGCTCGTCTGTCACGTTTATCAGTCTGCCCTCTTTTTCCGCTTTTCTCAAAAATCCGACGGTATCTTTATTCTGCGAAGCCTGATCGAGATCGAATATTCCGAGTATGCTTCTTTTTCTTATAACGTTGTCTCTGCCTATGTGTACGTACATCAGAGCACCTTTCCGTTTTCAACGGTTATGATCTTATCCGCGTTTTTTATCTTTTCCGGAGCGTCGCAGCAGGTCATTATGATCTGCTTGTCCGTAAGATGCGACATAAAAAACTCCGACCGTCTGCCGTCGAGCTCGCCGAGCACGTCGTCAAGCAGATAAACGGGATATTCTCCCGTCACCTCGTAAGATATATCCCCCTCCGCGAGCTTCAGGGCGAGCGCAAGGCTCCTCTGCTGACCCTGGGAGCAGAATTTTCTCGACGAATTGCCGTTCAGCTTTATGTCTATATCGTCCTTCTGCGGACCGTAAAGCGACGTTTTGAAATATATCTCGCGGTCGAGGTTTTCAAGAAACTTTCTGTAATACAGCTTTGCGATCTGCTTCGTATCGTTTACCTGACGGATATCGTCGGTAAAGCAGACCTCGTATTTCAGCTCCGCATTTTCTTTATTGCCGCTCATCTCTTCTATATATCCGCTCACCTTTTCCGAAAGCTTCGCGCAGTATTTTTCGCGAAGCCGCGTAATATTCGCAGCATACTGCGCCATCTGCTCGGCAAGCGTTTCAAAAAGCACGGAATTTTCAGCCGATCCGGCGTTCGGGTTTTTTAATAGCGCACTGCGCTCGGATAACAGCGCGTTATATTTTTTCGTATATGAAACGTACGACGGCGTTATCTGCGCCATCGCTATATCGAGAAAAAGTCTGCGTTCGGAAGCGGCGTCTTTTATAAGCGACAAATGATCCGGAGTAAAGAGCACCGCTCTGAAATTGCCGATGAATTCCGACGTTTTCAATATTCTCACGCCGTTTTTGAAAAGCTTGCGTCTGTCTTTTCTGTCGTACTCGGCGGTCATATTGCTGACTCTTCTCTTATCCTCGTATTCGATGGATATTTTTGCGCTTTCGGCTGTGAAATTTATGAATTCGGATTCTTTGTTCGTGCGGAAAGATCTGCCGCGCGCAAAAACGTAAACGGCCTCGAGTATACTTGTCTTACCCTGAGCGTTGTCGCCGTTTATCACGTTTATGCCGTCGCAGAAGCTTGCGGACGTTTCCGCTATGTTTCTGAAATTTTTGATTTCACAGCCTATGAGCTTCAATTTTTCACCTTAAAAAGATTCGGTTATTTTTACCGGGAACGTAAAGTAGTAAAACGATTTGTCGTCTTCGTCGACCGGAGTTATCGCTATCGCCGAAAGCGGAGTCGTGAGCTTCAGCTTCACTTTTTCGCAGTCGAGCGCTCTGAACGTGTCGAGCAGCATTTTGCAGTTGAAACCGATCTCAAGCTCGCTGCCTTCCATCAGAACGGGTATCTCGTCGTAAAATCTGTTCGTGCTCGATACGCTCGATACGGCGAGAACGTTGCCGTCGAAGGTGAGCTTTACCGGGCTTTTCATCCTTCCGGATTCTTTATATTCGGTTATGAACAAAGCGCGTTCGAGACTTTCTCTTATATCTGCGACTTTTGCCGTCGCCGTGGTCGTTTCGTTTTTCGGAATGAATCTGGAATAATCGATATAATCTCCGTCTATCGTCGAGGTATAGAAAGTAACGTTCTTTACTTTGAACATCACGTGACGTCTCGCCTTTATAACGGTTATCTTCTCGTCCGGCTCTTCAAGCAGCTTTACGACCTCGGCAAGCGACTTCTTCGGTATGATGAAACGTACCTCCGTGTCTATTGCGACGTCTATATTATCTTTTACTATATCTCCTTCGATATATCTTTCGGCGAAACGGAGACCGTCGAGAGCTACTACTCTGATATAGCCGTTGTCAACGACGAAATAAGCGCCGTTCAGCTGCAGTCTCATATTGTTTTCGCCTATCGCGAACGAAGTCTGATTTATTATATCCTTCAGCTGACCCTGCGTGAGCGTGAAGCTCTGACGGGCGTTTATTTCCGGCGTGTTCGGGTAAAGCTTCGCGTCGAGATACTGTATGTCGTATCTCGAGCTTTCGCTCGTGAGCGCCGCCATCATATTGTCGCCGCATTCGAAGGTTATGTCGGAAGGCATGTTTCTGACCATTCCGTAAAATCTCTGCGCGTTGACGAGGCAGCTTCCCTGTCTTATTACCTCGCCTTCCACGTCGATATTATATCCCTTTTCGTTATCGTACGAATAAATATGTACTCCGTTTTCGTCTGCTTTTATTTTCAAGCATTCAAGTATGGAATTTTCTCTTTTCGGAGATATTGCTCCGAGAGCCGGCGTCAATGCTTCGATAAGATCGGATCTGCTGAAAATGACCTTCATAAAGTTTTACCCCTTCCGAACCGATATTGTGGATTTTTCGGTTTTTTTTATTTTTCTGTCCGCTTCGCGGATACAGTAAGATACAATACGTAAAATGAATAGTAGTAATAGTATTAGGCGCTGTGGAAACGGTGGATTTCGTTTGCCTTTATATATAAAGATCTTTTATGTGGATTTCGAACGGAAAACCGTGTTGATGAAAAGTGGATAACAGATCCGTTTTTCACGGGACTTTTTTCGGTTCTGCGTCCGATAAAAGGTTATCAACGTCAAATATGAAAGAAACACACAGAATTATCACCGGGCGGCTGTTTTTTCAGGCTCATTTTCCGCTTTTTGTGAAATTCTTTTTCCACACCGTGTGGATTTCGTTCATTTATACCGTACGTTTTATCCTTTGATCTCCGCGATCATGTCCTTGATCTCCTTTTCAAAGAGAGGGTCGTTCATGATCTGAGTTTTCGTTACCTCGCAGGAATTCATAATGGTAGTATGATCGCGGTTGAGAAGCGCCCCTATCTGGTTAAGAGAATACCCCGTAAGCTCTCTTATCAGGTAAGCGCATACGTGACGCGCTTCCACTATTTCGCGCTTTTTTGATTTGCCCTTGACCTCGTCCTTTGTTGTGCCGTACCTTGTGGATACTACGGACATTATTTTTTCGGCGACGTCCTTCGGCGAGGCTTCGTACGTTATCAGATCCGAAACGGAGTTGATCACGAGCTCGTCCGTCACGGCTATGCCGTATAAATAACTCTTCGCGAATATCTTTGTGAGAGCGCCTTCTATCTGCCTTATGTTCTGCGTGAGATGCTCGGCGAGATATACCATTGAGCTTTCAGGCATATCGAGCTTGTAAGCGTCCGCCTTGCTCTTTATTATAGCCATGCGCAGCTCGTAATCCGGCGGCTGTACGTCGGCGGTGAGCCCGCTTGCAAATCTTCCGGAAAGACGCTCGTCAAGCCGCTTTATCTCTCTCGGCGGACGGTCCGACGAAATGACTATCTGCTTATGAGCCTCGTAAAGCTCGTTGAACGTATGGAAAAATTCTTCCTGCGTAGTGTCTTTTCCGGCGATGAACTGTATATCGTCGATCAACAGAACGTCGCAGCTGCGGTATTTCGTACGGAACTGCGTCGGTCCGTCTTTCGTGCGGAGCGATTCTATAACTTCGTTCGTGAAAGCTTCGCTTGTGAGATAGAGGATCTTAAGATCCGGAAACTGTTCCGCTATCCTTGCGCTGATCGAATGCATCAGATGCGTTTTTCCGAGTCCGCTCGGTCCGTAGATGAAAAGCGGGTTCCATGCCGACGCGGGATTGTCGGCTACCGCAAGGCAGGCGTTGTAAACGAATCTGTTCGAAGACCCGACGACGAAGTTTTCGAACGTGTAATCGCTTTTCTTCACGATCCCCCCGGGCGAAGCGGATCTTTTTTTCTCTTCTCTTTCCTCAGCCATCATATACGGCGTTCTGCCTAGCTTCGGATGGTCGAGATCTTCTTTTATGTCGAGCCGTATCTGTTCGAGGTTCGGCATATCTCTGTCGTACGCATAAACGTAGACGATCTTGAATTCGCCTATGGTTTGTTTTATGACCCTTTCAAGAGTCGTCTGCTGACTCCTGACAAATTCAAGAGTTGACGCGTCGGGAGTCATGAGCAGTATGTACTGAGGTTCGAGATCGACTATACGGATCTTTTCGAAATAAGTTTTTATCTTTATTTCGGTATAGACGTTCCTCATATTCCTTACTACCGATTCCCAGATGAAGTCGTATGTTTGCATTAAATGTGTTGATTTTTCTCCTTTCAGTTCTTTGAAAAAATCGGTTTGACATATGGCGCTGTCTTATATATATTATACCACATTTTGACCGTTTTTTCAAGAGCAAATTTGAAAAATTTCGAGAGTATACTTCTATTTATTATATAATATCATATAATAAGACTTGAAATATTTATTTTTATATGATATAATGTAAAAAATCTTAAAAACGGGAATAAAAAAATGAAAAAAGAGCTGTTCATACCCGACCGTATATTTGACGACGTATACGGCATAACTCCCGAATATCTTCTGAGTGAAAACATAAAGTTCGTTCTTTCGGATATCGACAACACTCTCGTTAAATACGGCGACAGAAAACCCGGAGAAAAGCTGCTTTCGTGGTTTGCGGAATTGAGAGCTGCCGGAATAAAAACGGCGCTGATCTCCAATAATAACAAAAAAAGAGTGAGGATCTTCAACAAGGATCTGAAATTTCCCGCTTACCACAGAAGCGGAAAGCCTTCACGCCGCGTCGTTTTCAAGCTGATGGACGAAATGGGAGCGAAAAAATCAAACACCTGCATAATAGGCGATCAGATATTCACGGACGTACTCTGCGCCAAACGCGCGGGAATAAGAGCGTTTTTCGTCACGTCGATAGAATCCCCGAAGGATCTGTTCGGAAAACTGAAGAAAAAGCTCGAGAAAAAATTCATAGAAGAATATCATAAAAAATACGGGGAATAATAATTATTATTATCTTGTTCAAAAAAAATCATTGAAAATAATGCAATTGTATTGTATTATATAAGAAAAATGAAAGGAGCCATTACCATGGAGGAAAAGAAAAGCGGCGGACTTGCGTCCCTTATTTTGGTTATTTTTGCGATCATAGGCGTGGCGTGCGCAACGGTCTTTGTTCTTAAAAAGTTGAAAGAACGTAAAGAAATAAAAGAAAACGAAAGCTTCGACGATCTCGACGACGACGATTACTGTGACTGCGAATGCTGCTGTGAAGAAGCGTTCGAAGACGAGAAAGAAGAAGAAGAGACCGAAGAGAAAAAAGACGAAGAATAATCTCTTATATTAACGAAAAAACGGGCGGAAATTCCGTCCGTTTTTTTCTCGTACCGTATTTTACTGCGGCCCCGGCGCAAGTGAAATTCGGTTCTTGCGAACCGAGTGAAATAGGAATATTCTTTTTGCGGGGGAACCCCCACCCACCCCCTAAATCCCCCGCACTCCCCCTCCTCCCCGTATTACTCATACGGGGGCGCCGAACAAAAAGAATGCGCACGAAACGTAAGGGTCGGATCATTCGGCTTTGCCGAATGATCGCGCGCGGTAAAGGGGGGGCGCCGCGCGCGAGATCACGGAAAGAAAGCGGCTTGATCCGTCATGCGAAAGCGGAAGCAGGTAACCTTATTCGC
>CACYEW010000040.1 GCA_902773455.1 uncultured Ruminococcus sp. | reverse complement strand
GCCCAGACGCCGGTGCGTTCTTCGCATTCGGTAAGCGTTCCGTCTTCGTTTTCTTTCGCGTTGACGAGCGTTACGTAGCCCTCGTCTTCTTCGACGGGCTCGTCGAGCAGAGCGAATATACGCTCGGAGCCGGCAAGCGCCGTGATTATCGAGTTGATCTGCTGAGAAATATGCGATATCGGCATATTGAACGATCTCGTGAACTGCAAAAACGGTACGAGCATCGCTATTTCAAATCCCGCCGCGCCGTTTATCGCGAGCGTTCCGCCGACCACGGCGACTATGACGTAGTTGAGGTACGAGAGGTTGCCCATTATCGGCATTATGAGGTTTGCAAAGCCGTTTGCGAATCTCGTGCTGTCGTAGAGCGTTCCGTTCTTTTTATCGAATTCTTCCTTGATCTTATCTTCGTGGCAGAACACTTTTATGACTCTCTGCCCCTGAACAGTCTCTTCGATGAACGAGTTGACCGCGCCTAAGTCTTTCTGACGGCGGCGGAAGAATTTCGCGCTCCTTGCGGAAAGCGCCCGCATCGTAAACACCGCTATCGTCACCGTGACGAGCGCGATGATCGTCAGAGGCACCGAAAGGATCATCATCGAAATGAAAGACGAAACGAGCGTAGACGTGCTGCTGATGATGACCGGTATGCACTGGCTTATCAGCTGGCGGAGCGTATCGGTGTCGTTTGTGTAAACGCTCATTATATCGCCTCTGCCGTGACTGTCGAGATACGAGAGCGGCAGTTTTTCCATATGCTCGAAAAGGCTGTCGCGCACCTTTTTGAGCGTTCCCTGCGATACTCTGACCATTATCTGTTCGTTCGAAAGGTTGCAGAGAGCGCCGATCAGGTAGAATATCGCAACGCCGAGTATCGCCGAAGCAAGCGAAGCAAATCCGACGTCCTGCGAAAGATCGCCGTCGAGCATCGGCTGTATGTAATCGGATATCAGGGTTTTGGTGAACATCGTGCCGACCGCCGTGGCGACGCTCGACATTATCAGGCATATAACGACGGCGACGCAGTGGAACGGATATCCCTTTACCACGTAGCCGAGCGTACGCATCAGCGTTTTTACGGGGTTTTTGCTTCTTCTGCGGTTCTCACTCATCGAAATCAGCCCCCTTCTTCTGCGACTCGTACACCTCGCGGTATATCGCGCATCTTTCGAGCAGCTCGTCGTTATTGCCGTAATCGACTATCCTGCCCTCGTCGAGCACGATTATCATATCGGCGTCGGAGACCGACGAAATACGCTGAGCGATTATGATCTTCGTTACGTCCGGTATGTATTCGCGGAAAGCCTTTCTGATCGCGGCGTCGGTCTTCGTATCGACCGCGCTCGTCGAGTCGTCGAGTATCAGCACCTTCGGCTCTTTCAGAAGCGCGCGTGCGATGCAGAGACGCTGTTTCTGACCGCCCGAGAAGTTCGTGCCGCCCTGCTCTACTACGGAATCGTATCCGTTTGGCAGATCATCGATGAATCCGTCTATCTGAGCCGATCTGCACGCCTGCCTGATCTGCCCGTCCGTCGCGTTTTCGTTGCCCCAGAGAAGGTTGCTTCTGATCGTGCCGGAAAAGAGCACGTTTTTCTGCAGCACCATCGAGACCTTGTTCCGCAGCGTCGTCAGATCGTATTCGCGCACGTCGACGCCGCCGACGTAAACCGTTCCGTCCGTCGCGTCGTAAAGCCGCGGTATAAGCTGAACGAAGGACGATTTGCCGGAGCCCGTACCGCCGATCACGCCGACGGTATACCCGGACGGGATCCTTATGTTTATATCTTCGAGATTCAGATTGTCGGGATTTTTCGAATATGAAAAGTTGACGTGATCGAAAACTATCTCTCCGTCCCTGACTTCCGTTACCGCGTTTTCGGGGGATACCATATCCGGCTCCTCGTCGAGCACCTCAACTATACGCTGCGCCGAAGTCTTGGCGATCGTGAGCATGACGAATATGAACGAGATCATCATAAGGTTGAACATTATGTTCATCGTGTAGGACATGAAGCTCGTCAGCTGACCGACCTGCATATCGACGCCGCCGCTTTTGACGATCAGGCTCGCGCCGAACCAGAAAATGAGTATCATGCACGTATACATCGTAAAAGACATCACGGGCGAATCGAGAACGGCTATGCTTTCGGCTTCAACGAATTTGCGGTAAAGAAAATCCGACGCTTTTTTGAATTTGCCGTTTTCGTGATCTTCGCGTACGTAAGCCTTTACGACTCTGATGCCGGTCAGATTTTCCTGCACTTTTTCGTTCACGTCGTCGTAACGCTCGAAAACGTATTCGAATTTCGGGAACGATTTCTTTATTATGACCGTCAAAGCTCCGCCGAGCACGATTATCGCGCCGACGAAGATGAAAGCCATGCGCCAGTTTGATATGAACGACATCACGAGCGCCGCTATGAGCATTATCGGAGCGCGGAAGCAGACGCGGATTATCATCTGATACGCCATCTGTACGTTCGCCGTATCCGTCGTCATTCTCGTTACGAGACTTGCCGAGGAAAATCTGTCGATATTCGCAAACGTGAATTTCTGGATCTTATCCATTATCGCCGAGCGGACGTTTTTTTCAAATCCGGCGGAGGCTTTGCACGCGCAGATCGCGCCGGCGGCGCCGCATCCGAGCGATAAAAGCGCCATCAGTATCATCAACAGCCCCGTTTGGATTATATGCGCCTTATCGCCGACCTTGATGCCGTCGTCTATTATCGACGCCATAAGATACGGTATCATTATTTCAAGTACGGCTTCCAAAGCCATGAATATCGGAGAGAGTATCGAGATCTTTTTGTATTCTCCGATGAATTTCGCAAGTTTTTTTATCATATAAAACCTCGCGGCGGCAAGAAGCCGCCGTTAATGTGTCAAATGAGTTTCAGTATCGCGTCGATCGCTTCGCCGACCGGTATCTTTTCACGCAGAGTCTTGTCTCTGCTCGCAAGCTCGACCGCGCCTTCTTTGAGGTTTCTCGGACTGACTATCACGCGGAGCGGTATGCCGAGCAGATCGGCGTCGGAAAACATCACGCCGGCTGAAACGTTGCGGTCGTCGTAAATGACCTCGACGCCTTTTTCTTCAAGTTCGGCGTACAGCTTATCCGCGCAGGCTTTCGCGTCGGGATCGTCGGAGCGCAGGCAGCACAGATGCACCTGCCACGGAGCGATGGATTTCGGCCAGATCGGACCGTATTCGTCGTGACGGGCTTCGCAGACGGAGGCGGCAAGTCTGCCGACGCCTATGCCGTAGCAGCCCATGATCGGATATTTGAGCGAGCCGTCGGCGTCGGTATACTGCATACCCATCGCCTTCGTGTATTTCGTGCCGAGCATGAAGATGTTGCCGACCTCAACGCCTCTGTAAATGTTGATGATCTTTTTGCCGCAGACCGGGCAGATGCCGCCCTCGACGATCTTCGTAAGATCTTTATATTCTGCGCCGGGCAGATCGCGCGCCGTATCGAGACCGGTGTAATGATAACCGTCTTTGTTCGCGCCGCAGATGAGATTTTTCGCTTTGAAAAGCGACCTGTCGTAGAAAATATCGGCTTTTACGTCAAGCCCGACCGGACCTATGCTGCCCACGGTGAGACCGCAGTTTTCGTCGAGCGCGGCGGGATGTATGTCGCAGCCGAGAAGGTTCGTGAGCTTCGTTTCGTTCAGTTCAAGGTCGCCTCTCATGAAGACGATGACGAGCGAATCGTCGTGATTTTTCTGATACACGACCGCTTTGCAGGACTGCTTCGGATCCTTATGAAGCAGTTCGCAGACCTCTTCTATCGTATGCGCGTCGCCGGTCGGAACGGGCTGAAGCTCCGCGTCGCCGAAATCGGCGGGCTCCGTGATACTGTCGGCGGCTTCCATATTGCTTCTGTAACCGCATTCGGGGCAGATAGCTATCGAGTCCTCGCCGATCGGCGTCAAAAGCATGAATTCGTGACTGACCGAGCCGCCCATCATGCCGGAGTCGGATTTGACCGACACCACCTCCGGTATACCGACGCGCTCGAAAATGCGCTCGTAAGCCTTATGGCATTTTTCATAATACTGCTTCAGATCCTCTTCGGAGGTATGGAACGAATAAGCGTCCTTCATCGTGAACTCGCGCACGCGGATAAGACCGCCGCGCGGACGCGCCTCGTCTCTGAATTTGGTCTGTATCTGATAGATCATGAACGGATATTTGTTATAGGTATTGCCGTATTCGCGAACGAGATGCACGGCCGCCTCTTCGTGAGTCATACCGAGCACCATCGGAGAATCGTTGCGGTCCCTGAAACGGAGAAGCTCTTCTCCGATGGACGAATATCTGCCCGATTCTTCCCATATCGAAGCCGGCATCGCGACGGGGAAAAGCACTTCCTGCCCGTCGATCTTATCCATTTCTTCTCTGATTATCTGCTCAATTTTGCGGCAGATGCGGCGAAGCGGCATATACTGAGAGAAAATACCGCTCGCCATGTATTTCATATAGCCGCCGCGAAGCATCAGCGCGTGGCTGTCGATCAGACATTCCGACGGGCGCTCTTTGAAGCGGTCGCCTACGAGTTTTTCAAGTTTCATTTATATATCCTCATTTTCTTTTATTTGCGCTGTAATATTTGTATCCGAGCTCGGGGTTCTGCAAAAGCTCGGAAACGGTCACGAATTCGAAACCTTGCTTATGAAGCTCTTCGACGATTATGCAGAACGCGTCGTAAGAGTTTTCATATATCTCGTGCATGAGTATTATGTCGCCGTTTTCGACGTTGAATCTGCCCTTGCTGTCGTACAGGCAGTTGTTGACTATCGTCTCGATGTTTTTGGATTTCGGATTTTCATCCGTGTTTTTCTTATGTTTCCAGTCTTCCGTATCTATGCTCCAGATTATGACGGCGAATTCGGATTCCTTGAGCTGAGATTCCGTTATGCTTCCTCCGGGCGGTCTCATGATCGTCGGCCACTCTCCGAAAAGTTCGTTCAGCTTGTTCGCCGTGTTGTAGACTTCCTCGTGGTAGTATTTCGGCTCTTTGTTGTAGTAGTGATCGTGAGTCCAGCAGTGTATCGCGACCTGCATTCCGTGATCGTGGGCGTAAACGATGCCCTCCTGCATATCACCTTTTATGCGGTCGCCGACTACGAAATAAGTCACCTTGCCGTTATATTCGAGTATCTTATCGGTGAATTTCTTCGTCAGAGTCGGGTGCGGTCCGTCGTCGAGCGTTATCGCCACGTATTTTTTATCGGGATCGAGAGGAGCGACGTCAACGGTATGAGCCTCGGGCTTTTTCGTCGATTCTTCCTGCTTCTGCGTCACGGGAGGCTCGGTCTGCGGCGCCGCAGTCGAAGCCGGCTCCGTCGGCGCATCGGTCTCGACCGCGGGTTCGGTCGGAGCTTCCGTCATTTCCTGCGTAGGAGCTTCGGTGATCTCAGGTATGGTCTCGGGGCGTTTTTCGGTTTTCTCTTCGGTCTTTTCTTCTGTAATGCGTTCCGTCCCGGTCGTGCTTGCCGCCGGTTCCGCCGCAATGCACGAAGAGATCATCGAAACAAGCGTTACGGCAAGAAGGAGCGCCGCTAAGATAAATAAATATACTCTCTTCATATTTGACCTCAAAACTTGAAAATATTATTATAATATTATAATATAAACGTTACGGCAATTCAACAGTATTTTGTTAATAATAAAAAACCGCGTGTTAAGCGCGGTTTATCCGATATCTTTCTTTATGATCGCCCATTTTCTTGTTGTTTCTCCGTATGTGATACCGGCTTCATCCGGTATTTTACCGGACAGCCTTATCTTTACCGGCTCGGTCTGTATGCCCGCCATACTGACCGTTACCGCCGGACGGACCGCAGATCTGCCGTCTATGCTCCAGACGATGTTTGCGTCGGCGTTTTCTTCGTATCTGAAAAACTGCGCGGGCAGCCATAGAGTGGGCACGCCGTCGGAAATATCGGCGTAAGGCGACGAAAACGCCTCGTTTTTGTTTATATGACCGCCGAAATTCGCGTTTTTCGCCTCGCGGCGGAACGTCTCGTCGCTTTCGCACCACGCTATGAGCGCCTTATCGGAGCGCGTGAGTATCAGCGGCAGAGGCGCGAGATGAAAGAGCTTGTCGGTAAGGAGCAGAAGCCGTCTTATCTTTTTGTTCGCCGCCGCGGGATAGCAGGAGATAAAATCTCTCGTGCCGCGCGTTATCATGCCCATCCTCGCGCTGTCGGTCTCCGACGAAGCGGCTGAAATAAAGTCTTCACCGAGCGTTTTCGGCAGCCTCGTTATATCGCATTTCATATCGACGAAATAACCGTAAAACAGAAATCTGAAAAAATCGCATTCGAAATGCTCGGGCAAAAAGCACTGCGCCATTATATTTTTGACTCTGTCGGAGCGCGAAAACACCGGTATGCCGTTATTCACGGCGAAGCCGTAAAAAGCGTCGCCTAAAAGCAGGCGCGTTTTGTACGGTATCTGTGCGCCGCAGATCTCTTCTATATGCTCCCAGTACGCTCCGTCGTAATATCTTTGCCCCGCCGCCACGAGAAAAACGGCAAGAGCCCCGTTCTTATCGGTCGCCTTGTATCTGCCGGATATGAAATAAGAGACCTGTTTTGCAAGCGTATCGAACTCCGCGCCGGTAAGCTTTATATCGCACAGGAGTTTTCCCTGCTTTATCTGTTTTTCGAGCCTTTTTTTCAGCGCGCGGTAATTTGTCTGCATAATCTTCACCTCTGTTTACTTAATTGTATTTTACCATAATATTTCAAAAAATACAAGCGTTTTTGCAAAAAAACGAATAAAAAATCGCAAAATACGAAAAAATGTTCGTTTTTCCTCTTTACTTTTCGAAAAAAACGTGGTAGAATAAAAACGAACAAATATTCGCATTTCGGAGGTATTATGGCAGCGCTTACGAAAAAAGAACAGGATATACTCGATTATATCCGCGATACGATAAACGCCGAGGGTTATTCTCCGAGCGTGCGCGACATCAGATCCGCGCTCGGCATCAAAAGCACCTCGACGGTCCATCAGTATCTTCACCGCCTCGAAGAAAAGGGATTTATCATAAAAGAACAGGGCAAGAGCCGCACGATAAGGATCGAGGGCGAAGCGGCTGAAAACGGCGTGCCGCTCATCGGCGAGATCGCCGCGGGGCAGCCCATATTCGCCGAAGAGAATTTCGACGGCTATATAGATTTCAACGCGAAAGGCTACGACAAAAGCAAGCTCTTCGCGCTGAAGGTACACGGCAAAAGCATGATCGACGCCGGTATTCTCGACGGCGATATCATAATCGTCAATTCCGGCAGCTACGCTGAAAACGGCGAGATCGTCGCCGCTCTCGTAGGCGACGAAGCGACGGTAAAAGAATTCTACCGTGAAAACGGACATTACCGCCTGCAGCCGAGAAACGAGACCATGGATCCCATAATAGTAGACGAATGCCGCGTTTTGGGCAAGGTCGTCGCCTGTCTCAGATACTATAACTGAAATAAAAAAACTGCCGCTTTACGCGGCAGTATCGGTATTATTTCTTCTTTTTGGCTGACGTAACGACGGTCATTATTATGACGCATACGAGTACGATACCGGCGACGGCGATAAGGATTATCGCCCATACGGGGAACGTGCTCTTCGCGGTCGGTTTGGCAGGATCTTCGGGAGCCTTGGTATCGGCGCCTATCGTCGGTTCCATCGTATCTTCGGACGGTTTTTCGGTCGCTTTTTCAGTCGGAGCCTCGGTCACCTTTTCGGTCGGAGCCTCGGTCACTTTTTCTGTCGGAGCTTCGGTCGGGACCTCGGGAGCGTCTGTTACGGGAGGCTTCGGCTTGATGACTTCGGGGTCGGCGATGTTGTTCGTTCCGCCCGGCCATTCAAGATCCTCCGGCAGGATTATGCAGTACGGAGTGTCCTGCGTGCCGTCGTATGCTTTCGCGTCTTCTTCGCTTTCAAAGAAAGCTATCCACGCTATGTCTATGCTGTCGCCGTCGGATACGACCGCGGTATCGGATTCGCTCTGAGCGGCTTCCGCGTCGCGGTTCGATTCAAGCGGGTCGAAACGGATCTTTGACGTATCGGTGTAACTCTTGCTGTTCCATTTCGACGCAAGCGTCGTCTTTTCACTGACGGAGGTCATATCGACTATGATCGTCTCCCACTGGCCGCTGTGTACGTATTTGATCGGTATGAACGGCTCCGCGGCGGAGCAGATGTAGAACTGACCGATCAGCTGAACGCCGGTATTGTCGGTTTCGGTGATCGTTCTGTATCTTACGGACGCCCATTTTACCGTATCGGGGTCTATCGTAGTATGATTGCCGTCCGGATTGAACATGAATTCGGCGTACGGGTCGTTGCCCAT
>CACYEW010000039.1 GCA_902773455.1 uncultured Ruminococcus sp. | reverse complement strand
GTACATCACGTTCCGCTGTCAGCGGAACACATCGTTCGCCGAGTGTCCTTAAGAACACTCGGCGTTTCAGCCGGTTTTTCAAATAAAAAAGCCTTGCTTTGCGGCAAGGCTTCTTTATGTTCGTCAAGACTTGTTATAAGCTTTGAGCAGCTTATCTATAGCTTTGTTGACTCTCTTTTCGTTACTCTTGTTAAAGTTGGCAAGCGTTCCGGAGCCTTTCTTTATCTGCGTGATAAAGTTGGAACCGATGTCTGCAAGCGACATACTGCCGGTGTAACCGAGATCCCATACTCTGTTTCTGCAGGCGATGTCAAACATTTCCTGAGATGTGGGGTCGCGCTGACCTTTCGTCTTAAGAGTTACTTCGTAATAAGCGGGGGTAAGGACCTTATGCGATTCGTCAGCCATGGCTTCGAGTGCGAAACCGATAAATTCGGATCTGTGAGACATATGCGAAGGTATCGCGAAGAGGCAGGCGCTCCAGTATACGTAGCAGGAATAACCGTCCTGTTTTTCATCGAACATAGGCATGGGAAGTACGCCGAAGTCGCTGTCCATCTCACGAAGACCGAGAAGGTTGGAAGCGTTCGAGAAATAGAATAACGCTCTGTTGTCTTTGAAAGCGTCGGTGCTGGCAAAGCTGTTGTGCTCGTTAAGATACGGGAGATAATCGTGAGCGTCGATCGACTGATTGTCTTTCTTCGTCAGATTATAGATCTTGTCGACGATTTCCGCGGTTTTGTTTCCGGCAATGTTGAGGCCGTACATAGGCATTCCGTTTTCATCTCTCGTTATTATATGTCCGCCGGCGCCGAAGAAGAACGCGAGGTAGTCTTCGATCTGGATCGCGAGCGGGAAGAAATCTTCCGGGCCGAGCTTGCTGTCGCCGTCGTCTATGTATTTAACGGTTTTGACTATTTCAAGCAGTTTATCGAGAGTCCACTGTTTATTGTAAACCATGTCGTAGAATACGTCACCTTCATAGTCGTAGTCAGCAGCAACTTTTTTATTATAGATACAGATGAACGTACCCGCGGCGGCTTTTGTGGATATATCGCCCGTCGTATAGAAGAGTTTACCGTCGATATTGAGGCCGTCAAACAGTTTTTGATCCCAGTAGCTCTTGCTGAGATTGATCGTGCTGATCTGAGTGAGGTCGAGATACATATTAGCAAGAGCGTCAACACACATCTCGTGCGCGGTGTAAACAACGACGTCATATGACGTATCGTTGGAGTTTACGGCTTTTTTGGTATCCGCGCTCGGACCGGAGCTGCCGAATACTTCAATGTCAAAACCGTATTTGTCTTTGACGTTAACGTTACGGGTATAGATGGCAGAGTCGAGCGCTTCGTCGGAATCTTCTTCTCTGTAGAGGTCGTCAGCAGGCCAGTCACCCGTGTTTTCGCTGCAAAGAATGTTCAGAGTATAGCCGTTGAATTCGCTTTTTCTTGCCGCGATCTCTTCGTCGATCTCGAAATCACCGACTTCCGCCGTTTCTTCAGGACCTGCGGTCACAGACGAAGTGTCGTTCTGCTGGCTTTTAGTTACGCTTGACGTGTCCGAAGGATTTTCGGGATTCTTCGGAGAACAGGCGAGAAAAGCAGTGAGAACAAACAACGCGCAGATCAGAAGCGCAAGTGTCTTTTTCATAGTTTTTCTCCTTTATTTATTTAAAATATTTTCCAAATAACTGACAACGTCGCCTACCGTGATAAATCTCTGTATATCGTCGTCGTCGATCTCTATATTGTACTTATCTTCAAACACGAAAATAAGATCTGCAAGTTCGATCGAATTGATACCGAGATCGTTCACGAGGCTCGAATCGGGCTTGATAAGATCACCGTCGATCTCAAGCTTCTCAACAAGGATCTGCTTAAATTCTTCAAACATCTGTGTACCTCCGTAAATCACTTTAATAAAAAGCGTTTGATTTTTTTGGTCGTCGTCTTTTCAAACTCGTTATCGCGTATTTCAAGCGCGGTGATGTGTTTGAAGGAGGGAAGACCTTTGTTTATATCGTTTATATGAGAAAATATCTTCTCATAAAAAACTTCGTTTGAATAATCCGGGTAATTATCGCGGTCCGGATATACGAGTGCGGTTATAACGGTACCGTTTTCGCCGTTTCTGCCGATAACGACTATTTCTTTGATATAAGGTATTTTATGAGCGTATTCTTCAAGCTCTTCCGGATATACGTTTTTACCGTTCGAAGCGATTATGACGTTTTTCTTTCTGCCGGTGATATAAACGAATTTATCTTTGTCGATATGACCTATATCCCCGGTTTTGAACCATCCGTCGTCTGTAAAAGCTTCTCTCGTAGCTTCTTCGTTTTTATAATAACCGAGAAAAACGTTGCCGCCGGAAACAACTATTTCGCCTTCGGTCTCGCCTTCCTCGGCTTCTATACGGGCTTCCATACCGTAAGCAACGTATCCGACCGAACCGATCTTGCGCCAGTTGTAAGGGTTTACGGAGATCAGGGGACAGCATTCCGTGATCCCGTAGCCTTCGTAGATCTCGATGCCGAAGGAATCAAAATCACGTACGAGATTCGGATCGAGAGGCGCGCCGCCGACGATCATATATTTAAGATTGCCGCCGAACGCTCCGATTATCTGACCGAAGAGTCTGCGCCTCATATCGACGCCGGTCTTTCGCATGGCGTCCGACATTTTCATAAGAGCGCGTACCTGTTTTTCCTTGCCGTTTTTTCTGATACTGTCCCATATCTTTTTGTACATCGTCTCAATGAAAAGCGGTACGAGTATCAACGCGGTGGGCTTGACTTCGGTAATGTTTTTGAACGTATGGCGGAGCGAATCGTTCAGAAACGACGTTGCGCCGATGTTAGACATTGCAAGGTGATTAGTGGTGAGCGCGAAAGTGTGATGTATCGGCAAAACGGAAACGAATACGTCGTTTTCGTTGCTTATGACCATTTTACAGCACTGGACGACCGAGAACACGATGTTATATTCGGAAAGCATAACGCCCTTGCTGGTGCCGGTCGTGCCGGAGGTGAAGAGGATCGCCGCAAGGCTGTTTGAATCGCGCTCGTAATCGAGAAAGCTGCGATCGCCTTCTTCAAGCATTTTTTCGCCTTCAGCAACAAGATCGTCAAAATACAGGATCCGTTCGTCTTCGGGCATACCCGATCTGTCCGGTTCTTCGCCTATAAGTATGATGTATCTCAGCGCCGGAAGAGTATCGAGCGCGGGATAAACCGTGCGAAACTCTCTTTCCGTGCAGAACAAAGCTTCTGAATCGGTCGTACGGATAAATCCGCAGAGCTGATCCGGTTTCAATTCCCGGTCGAGCGGAACTATGACGCCGCCGGCGCAGATCACGGAAAGATACGCGTCGATCCAGTCGGGATGCTGATCGCCGACGAGGGAGACCGTTTTTTCAAAAAGTCCGAGCTTAGATAACGCAGTTCCGATCGCATTGAAAACACGCTTGTGATCGTTATAGGTATATATATGTTTTTCCTTATTCTCAACGTAAATATATAAAGGCTTGTCGCCCCACCGTTCGGCATTTACGTAAACAAGATCTCTGAGTCTGATCAGATCCTGATACGGATGATGCGGAAGTTCTTTTTTCATTTATCGCTCCGTTTCAAAAATGTACGATTTGTATATTAACCGATTTTACGTTATATATTTAATATTATATACATTTTTTGCGTTTTGTCAAGTTCAGAATATAATATTTTTATTAAGACGGCGTTAAATATCCGCACAATATTTTTTGTATTAACTTAATGTAAAAATATTCACGAATTATAAAGAAATTTATACTTATTTTATATTGCAATAATAAAAAATATAATGTATACTTATGATAATTGATATTATGCCGTATTATGCGGCTTAATACATTACAAACAAAATGTTTTATAAGGAGCGTTAAAACAATGAAAACAAAAGCTGTCAGACTGTACGGAGTCAACGATTTAAGGCTTGAAGAATTCGAGCTTCCCGAGATCAGAGACGACGAGATACTCGCGCGCATTGTTTCCGACAGTATCTGTATGTCGACGCATAAAGCGGCGATGCAGGGCGCAGGTCACAAGAGAGTTCCGAACAACGTAGCGGAAAATCCCGTTATCGTCGGTCACGAATTCTGCGGAGTCATCGAACAGGTAGGCAAGAAATGGGCTGACAAATATAAAGAAGGCGACAAATTCATAATCCAGCCGGCTCTCAACCAGAAAGAAGATCCCCTTGCGGCGCCCGGCTATTCGTTCAATTATATCGGCGGCGACGCAACATACGTTGTGATACCGAACGCGGTCATGAAGCAGAACTGCCTGCTTCCGTATAAGAGCGACACGTTCTTCTTCGGCAGCCTTTCCGAGCCGATGTCCTGCATAATCGGCGGCTTTCATGCCAATTATCATACCGTACGCGGCAAATACGTTCACAATATGGGTATCGTTGAAGGCGGCAACTGCGCCATCCTCGCCGGCGTCGGACCGATGGGACTCGGCGCTATCGACTACGCGATACACGGACCGAGACGTCCCGGTCTGCTCGTTATCACCGATATCGACGACGCGAGACTTGAACGCGCGTCGAAAATCTACACTGTCGAAGACGCGGCGGCTAACGGCGTAAAGCTCGTATATCTCAATACGAACACCAACATTTATCCCGAAAACACGAACGAAAAGATCCTCTCGCTTACCGGCGGCAAAGGCTTTGACGACGTCTTCGTATTTGCGCCCGTAAAGCCCGTTGTCGAGCAGGGCGACGCGCTCCTCGGAATGGACGGCTGTCTCAACTTCTTCGCCGGTCCGACGAGAACCGATTTCTCCGCAATGTTCAATTTCTACAACGTACACTACAGCTCCACTCATATCGTCGGCACGAGCGGCGGCAATACGGACGATATGATCGAATACGTGGAGCTTATGAACGAAGGTAAACTCAGACCGAATGCGATGATCACGCATATAGGCGGTCTCAACGCCGTCGTATCGACTACGATTGATCTTGACAAGATCCCCGGCGGCAAAAAGCTCGTATATACGCATATCGATATGCCGCTTACAGCTATCGACGATATGGCGAAGCTCGGAGAAACCGATCCCATGATGGCGGCTCTTGCCGAAATAGTTGAAAGAAATAACGGTCTGTGGTGCGCCGAAGCCGAAAAATATCTGCTTTCGCACGCCAAGAAAATCTGATCGATCTTGAAAGGAAATTACGAAAAATGAATATCATTGAAGGACTTACCGCTCTTACCGAATTTTCACATAAATACGGCGGCGACGCTGAATTCGTTCTTGCCGGAGGCGGCAACACCTCGTTCAAAACGGATGAATATCTGTTCATTAAGGGCTCCGGATCGGCTCTTGCAACGATCAAACCCGAACAGTTCGTCAAAATGGACCGCAAAGCGCTCGACGCCATGTGGGCAAAAACGTATCCGATCGACGAAGCTGAAAGAGAAGCAGCCGTTTTATCCGATATGATGGACGCGCGCTGCAAAGGCGAGGAATCCAAAAGACCGAGCGTTGAGACGCTTTTACACAATCTGCTCTGCCAGAAATTCGTTCTTCACGTTCATCCGGCGCTTGTAAACGGTCTCACCTGCTCAAAGCAGGGACCCGAGGCGATGTATAAACTGTTCCCTGAAGCGATCTGGGTACCTTCCACGAAGCCCGGTTACATTCTTGCGGCATACTGCAGAAAAGCCGTTATCGAATACGTAAATACGAAGCACAAACAGCCGCAGGTGATATTCCTCGAAAATCACGGTATATTCTTCGGCGCCGAATCCGTTGAAGAGCTCGACGCGGTCGTGGCGGACGTGATGGACAAACTCAGAGCCGCAACGGTCAGGACTCCTGATCTTTCCCCTGCAGAAACAGACAGAAGAAGAGCTTCCCTCATCGCTCCCGCGATCAGAATGCTTTATTCGGAGGAGCTTTCAAGCGTTTACTATACCGCTAACGTTGAAATACTGAAATTCTCCCAGAGCCGTGAAAAGTTCGAACCGCTCTTCAAGAGCTATTCGCCCGACCATATCGTTTACTGTAAAGCGTACGCGCTTTACGTTGAAGACAGCGGCGATATCGAACAGGTATACGCCGACATCAAAGCGGGATTTGAAGAATTCTCGTGCAAATACGGCTACAAGCCGAAGATAGTCGTCGTGCAGAACCTCGGTATGTTCTCGATCGGCTCCACGCATAAAAACGCGAAAATAGCCGCGGAAGTTTTCACGGATATGGTGAAGATCGCCGTTTATGCGGAATCGTTCGGCGGATATAATCCGTTATCCGAAGAACTTATCAACTTTATCACCAACTGGGAAGTTGAATCGTACAGATCCAAAGTATCTCTTGCCGGCGCAGGCGTAAAACGCCTTTCGGAAAAGATCACGGTCGTCACCGGTTCCGCTCAGGGCTTCGGCAAAGGCATAGCGGAAGAGCTTGCGAAAGACGGCGCATATATCGTGATAGCCGATATCCCGAAGCAGGCTGAACTTTCGGCGGCGGTCGTCAACGAGATCTGCGCTGAAAACGGAGCGGGCAAAGCTATCGCGCTCGACGTCGACGTTTCAAACGAAGAACTCGTCGAAAAACTCCTTATAGAGACCGTTCTCAACTACGGCGGTATTGATATATTCGTATCGAACGCCGGCATCGCCATCGCCGGCAACGTCGAAGAAATGACGAAGCAGCGTTTTGAGCTCGTTAC
>CACYEW010000038.1 GCA_902773455.1 uncultured Ruminococcus sp. | reverse complement strand
GATGCGAGGCAGGAGATAAAAATGAATAGTGAATAAGGTTACCGGTTCTGCACAAATATGATCCCGCCGCGTGCGCTTCGCGCAAAGTGCAGGCCGTAAGGATCGAACACCGTACCCGAAGCCGCCTCGCCTCCGTATCCGCGATAATATCGACGGGGCGCGCGAGTCGACGAAATAAGACGAAATAAGAAGAAAGATTGAAAGTGAAAAATGAAATGAAAAAAGATAAAAAGAAGACGGAGCAGATAAACAGAATAAACAGATATGAAGAATGCTTCGACCGGATCGGCACAGCGGTGAAAAAGCTCGGAGAAGCGCTTGACGGATTCGATTCGATTCAGCCGGAGCTGAAGGAGCTGACGGAGTATTACGAAAGCGATACCTGGAAAAAGGATTTTGAAGACGACGAAAAGGGACTCATACCGAAAGATATCAAACGCGGAGTCCTCTCCGAAGACGGCGTTTACGATTTGCTCGAAACGATAAAAGATCTCAAAGAGCGCATAAAATGTTAGAATTAATTATTGACAACTTTCCTTTAGAGTTGTATAATGTTTACAGAATTCAAAAATAAAATTAAACGGAGGACAGTATGAAACTTACCGGCGGTGAAATAATCGTCAAAAAACTGAAAGCCGAAGGCGTGCCTTATATACTCGGCATACCCGGTCACGGCGTTCTCGGGCTTTTTGACGCCATAAGAAAAGCCGAAGAAAAAGGCGACATCAAGTATATTCAGGTCAAGCATGAACAGGCGGCGACCGCGATAGCCGACGGCTATTACAGAGTCAAAAAAGAACCGCTCGCAGTGTTTTCGTCGATCGGTCCCGGTACTCTCAATCTCGGTATCGGTCTCGGTACGGCTTACGCCGATTCGACGCCGTTCCTCGCGTTCTGCGGCGACACTCACGTACATATGAGCGGCGTCGGCGTTTTGCAGGAGCTTGAACGTTATAAAGACAGCAATATAATAAGAAGTCTCGAGCCGCTTTCAAAACGCGTATGGCGCGCCGAATCTGCGAGGCAGCTCTCGCGCATAGTCGGCAACGCATTCCGTGAAATGACCGGCGGCAGAAAAGGTCCGTGCGTGGTGGCTCTGCCTATGGACGTGCAGTCCGAATATGCCGAATACGGCGTGACTCCGTCGGCGGCCGAACCTTCATACAGCCCCGCGGCGAGCGCCGAGGCGATAGAAAAAGCGGTCGCGCTGATGAAAACGGCGAAAAGACCGGTGATCCTCGCGGGCGGCGGAGCAATGAATTCCGGCGCAGGAAGCGTGATAGTGAAGCTCGCCGAAAAATGGGGCGCGGGCATAATCACGACTCTCGCCGCAAAGGGCACCGTGGCGGAAACTCATCCGCAGTACTGCTTCCACACAGGTTCGAAAGGCACGGCGATAGGTCTTGAGATCGCGTCGAAAGCCGACGTCATACTCGCGCTCGGTACGAGATTTGCCGATGAGACGACCTGCTCGTACAGAAAGGGCGTCGCGTTCAACTTCCCGGATACGAAGCTCATCCAGGTGGATATCGACGCGCACGAACTCGGCAAGAACTATCCCGTCGACGTGGGTATAATAGCGAACGCAAAGGATACCGCAGAAAAGATACTCGCAGCGTTCGGCGAATACGAGATAAACGAAAAGTACCTTGAAGAGATCAAAGCTCTGCGTGAGAAATGGTTTGCTTACGTTGAAAGCAACAGAAACGCCGGTACGGACGATTTCACGATTTCGAAGATGATCGGCGTCATGAACGATACTCTGCCCGACGATACGATCATAGCGACGTCGTCAGGCAATACGCAGGCTCAGCTCTTCCAGGAATACTGCTATAAAAAACCGAACTGCAATCTTACGACCGGCGGCTTTTCGACCATGGGCTGGGCTTTCCCGGCGGCGATGGGCGCGAAGCTCGCGGCTCCCGAAAGACCCGTCGTGGCGCTCGTGGGCGACGGCGATTTCATGATGGTGATGCAGGAGCTTTCGACGATGGCGCAGTACGAGATACCGATAACCGTAATAGTCGCCGACAACAGCGGCTGGATGGCGATAAAAGACCTGCAGATCGACGTGCTCGGCAAAAACGCCGCGTTCGGCAACGATTTCGAGCTTCAGGGCAAGCGCTACGATCCCGATTTCGCCGCGATCGCCGAAGCGTTTCATATCAGCTCGTACAAAGCGTGCTGCAAGGGCAGCTTCGAAGAGGCGCTTAAAAACGCGCTTGAAGACAACAAAGCCGGCAGACCCGCGTTCATACACGTGCCCGTATCTAACGAATACCCCTATTCCGGCGGCAAGGCTTTCGGCTGGTGGGACGTTCCGATACCCGCGTATATGGAAGAGAAGAGAAAGAACTATATCGGCGGCATAAGCGAAGAGACCGTCTGAGAGCGATATTATGGACAGAAATACAACGTTGAAAGCCGCCGCGGATATAAGGAAGCTCTGTATAGACGAGCTCGCCGCGGCAGGCTACGGTCATATAGGCGGCAGTATGTCGATATGCGATATCTTAGCCGTGCTTTATACCGATATTCTTCACGTCGATCCGAAAAATCCGAAGGATCCTGACCGTGATTATCTCATATTGTCGAAAGGTCACTGCGGACCGGCGCTATACGCGGCTCTTGCGTACAAGGGATATTTCCCGGTCGAAGAGCTCAAAACGCTCAATCAGGGCGGCACTTCTTTGCCGAGTCATTGCGACAGACTGAAGACGACCGGTATCGACCTCAGCACCGGCTCGCTCGGGCAGGGGCTGTCTCTGGGCACGGGCGTCGCCGTGGGCAAAAAGATACAGGGGCTTGACGGTACTGTGTTCGTGATCGTCGGCGACGGCGAGCTTCAGGAGGGGCAGAACTGGGAGGCGGTGCAGTTCATCGCTCACAGAGCGCTTTCGAATATCGTTCTGATCGTCGACAACAACAAAAGACAGCTCGACAATTATACCGAAAATATCTGCAAAACGTTTGACTACAAGAGCAAATTCGAAGCTTTCGGTCTTCATGCGTTTGAAGCCGACGGTCACGACGTCTGCGATATTTACGATAAACTCACGCAGGCGATGAAAAACGGACCTTCGGTCGTGATAATGGATACGGAAAAAGGTCACGGCTGCAGCTTCGCAGAGATACCCGGCTTCAATCACTATATGGTGATAACGCGCGAAATGGCGGACGAGGCGATACGCGAGGTCGATCGCAGACTGGAGGCAAGTTATGGGCAGACTGACTGACGGTATAACGCTCGATACGGGCGAAATGCGCGCGGCGTACTGTAAAGCGCTCGTAAACGAAGCGAAAAAGAACGGTAAAATAATCGTCGTAGACGCGGACGTGAGCCACTCGGTCGGAACGGAGCCGTTTTACGCCGAATTTCCCGACAGAGCCTTTGACTGCGGTATAATGGAAGCGCAGGCGGTCGGTATGAGCGCCGGTATGTCCGAGACGGGACTGATACCGTTTTTCCACGCTTTCGGCGTGTTTGCGACGAGACGCGTGTTCGATCAGATATTCTTATCGTGCGCATATCAGAAGCTGAACGTCAAGATTGTCGGCGCCGATCCGGGCGTCACCGCCGCTTCGAACGGCGGCACCCATATGCCGTTCGAGGATCTCGGGCTTATGCGGCTCATACCGGACTGCGTTATAATTGAGCCCGCCGATTCGGCTATGTACGGCGCGGCCGTGTCGTATATGGCAAACAATTACGGCGTGCATTATCTGCGTACGTCGAGAAGAAAAACGATGCGCATTTACCCTGACGGAGCAGAATTCGTTATCGGTAAAGCGAATATGCTCGCAGACGGCAAAGACGTCTGTATAATCGCGAGCGGTATAATGGTGTACGAGGCGCTGAAAGCCGCCGATACGCTCGCCGAAAAAGGCATATCGGCGAGAGTACTCGATATGCACACCATAAAACCGCTCGATACTGAGGCGGTCGTATCCGCCGCGGGAGACTGCGGAGCGATAGTCACGGCGGAGAACCATAACGTCACGGGGGGACTCGGCGCCGCTGTATGCGAAACGCTTGCCGAAACGGTGCCGGTGCCGGTCGAACGCGTCGGAGTAAGGGAATCTTTCGGCGAGGTCGGCACGCAGGATTATTTGCAGAAACGCTTCGGTCTTACCGCCGAAAACATAGTTTTTGCCGCGAAGAAATGTATCGCGAGAAAATAAAAGCATAAAGGAGTGAACGTTAAAATGAGAATAGCGCTTATCAACGAGGTCTCGTCAAGAGACAAAAATCCTCTCGTGCTCAAGGCTCTGCAGAAGACGGGCAACGAGATCTTCAACGTAGGCTGTACCGCCGACGAGGGTTCGCTCACGTATATACAGACCGGACTTATGGCGGGTATCGCGCTCAATACGGGCGCCGCCGATTTCGTCGTGGGCGGCTGCGGCACCGGGCAGGGCTTTCTGATGTCGGCGATGCAGTATCCCGGCGTGTTCTGCGGACTTATACTCAATTCGCTCGACGCCTGGCTGTTCTCGCAGATCAACGGCGGCAACTGCATATCCCTCGCGCTCAATAAAGGCTTCGGCTGGGCGGGAGATATCAACCTCGATTACATATTCGAAAAGCTTTTCCTCGATCCGCCGGGACGCGGATATCCTCTGCACAGAGCGGAAAGTCAGCAGGCGTCGAGAAAGCTGCTTGAAGAGATAAGCAAAACAACGCACGGAAGCTTTGACGAGATAATGAAAAACATCGACGCCGCAACGCTTGAAGCGGTGATGAATCACAAACCGTTTAAGGAGTTTATTGACAGCTATGGAAAGACTTAATTTATTCATCAACAACGAATACGTCGAATCGAAAACGCAGGATTATTACAAAATTTACAATCCGAGCACGGGCGAGGTGATCGCCGAAGCGCCGAAATGCACGCCCGACGAGATCGATCTCGCAATAAAGAGCGCCTCCGAGGCTTTCGAATCCTGGCGCAACGTGCCGGTGCTCAAAAGAGTGCAGGTCCTTTATAAGGTCAAACAGTATATCGACGAGCATCTCGACGAGCTGACTATGAGCGTGGCGCGTGAAAACGGCAAAGCGTGGGAAGAAGCGAAGGGCGACGTGCTGAAAGCCAGAGAAGCGACCGAACACGCGATATCGATGCCGTCGCTGATAATGGGCGAATCGCTCATGGATGCGTCAAACGGTTACGACACGGTGCTTTACCGCGAATCGATCGGTGTATTCCTCGGCATCGCGCCGTGCAACTTCCCGGCAATGATACCGATGGGCTGGATGGTCCCGCTCTGCATAGCCTGCGGAAATACGATAGTATTGAAAGCTTCGAGCACGACGCCGATGACGGCTTTGAAATTCGCCGATATCTACCGTCAGGCGGGACTCCCGGCGGGAGTATTGAACATAATCACCTGCGGCAGGGACGAAGTTGAAAGAATGATGGCTGACGACAGAATAAAAGGCGTTTCGTTCGTCGGTTCCACGAAGACCGGTCTTTCGGTATATGAACGCGCCTCTAAATACGGCAAGAGAGTTCAGACTCTTTGCGAGGCGAAAAACCACGCGCTCGTAATGAGCGACGCGCCGCTCACGAGAGTCGCCGCCGGTATCGTCAACGCGGCTTACGGCTGCGCGGGCGAACGCTGCATGGCTCTGCCGGTTGTCGTCGCCGAAGAAGCTATAGCCGATCAGCTCGTCGCCGAGATCAAAAAGCTCGCCGAGAATATAAAGGTAGGTCCCGCTTATGACAAAACGACGAAGCTCGGTCCCGTATATTCGCTCAAGCACAAAAACGAGATAATAGAACGCATAAACAAAGGTATCGAAGAGGGAGCGGAACTCGTGCTCGACGGACGTAACGTCACGGTCGAAGGCTTTGAAAACGGCTTCTATCTCGGTCCGACGATATTCGATCACGTCACTGAGGATATGGACGTGGGTACTTACGAAATATTCGGACCGGTACTCTGCATCAAAAGATGCAAAAACTTCGAAGACGGTCTGCGTATGATGAATATGAACCCGTTCGCAAACGGCTCGGTCATATACACGCAGAACGGATATTTTGCAAGAGAATTCGCGAAGCGTACGCACGGCGGTATGGTCGGCGTGAACGTCGGCATACCGGTGCCGGTCGGCGTATTCCCGTTCTCAGGCCATAAGAAATCGTTCTTCGGAGCGCTTCATACGCTCGGTAAGGACGCCGTAAAATTCTACACGGATTCGAAATGCGTCACGACGCACTGGTTCACCGAGGAAGAGAAGACCGACACGGCGGTAAGCACGTGGGACGGTACGACGAACTGACGTAACAACTAAAACCGCACGGAAAACCGTGCGGTTTTTTTACTGCTGCACTTGATAGTATGATCCGCCGGGAGGACCGGATCGCTCGGTTGTGCCGAATAATCGCGCGCGCTCAAGGGGGCGGCGCGCCCCGGATAGAGCGAAGCGGATCCGGGAGGGGTTAAGGGGGTTTGGGGGTTGTAGGGGTGGGCACTCCCCAAGGGCGGCGAAGCCGCACGGAAGTCGCGTAAGCGACACCTTCACTATTCACTATTCACTATTCACTATTCACTAAT
>CACYEW010000037.1 GCA_902773455.1 uncultured Ruminococcus sp. | reverse complement strand
GCCGTCCCGCGTATCGAACACCACGTACACGATGGCGGACACGGATACGTTTTTCCGTCTTCTCGTGTTTTACCGCGAAGGAAAAGGTTATGATTACGATAAATCGCTCGGGTTTTACGGCGACGACATGAAGCTGCAGGGGTTGTTTGATTTTCTGCTCAGATCCGCTGATTTCAGGCGAAAATTCGAAAAGATATGCGATACCCTCTGTACAGCGGAAGAAGCGGAGCATATGAGGAACACGGCGAAAACGGTGCAAACGCTCTGCCGTACCGAGATAAAACGCCATATCGACGTTTGGAAAAACGCGGGGAAAATATACGGCGCGTACAGCTATTCAAACTGGGAACGCTCGTTTGAAGATATAGAAGAATTCATATCCGACAGACCCGCATATTTCAGAAAATATCAGAGCGATACGATGAAATACTATGAAAACTGAATAATGAGAGGTAATCGTGAAAAAAGCGATCGTAAAGGTCAATGCGAGTAAGAAAACGCCGTTTGAAAACGGACTTTTCGGGGTAAACGCGGAAATAACACGTAAAGGCTTTTTCGGCGGCCTTTCCGCGCAGATGCTCAACAACAGAAAATTCTTCGCAGGCGGCGGCGCGCCGTCGGGCTGGGAATGCTCCGGCTTTGAATACGTTAAGGACAGGCGCGAAGAAAGCCTCTGCAAAAGCAATTTCGTAATACTCGATAACGGCGGGATGAGTCAAAGATCCGACGTTATCGCGCCGGACGAAAATACCGCCTGCGAGGCGGCCGTATGGGTAAAGGCGCTTTCCGATACCGCTGAGGTAACTTTCGGAATTAAAGGCGGTGAAAGAACGTTTCCGATTTGCAAAGACGGCGACAAATACAAAAAAATCGCTTTCGTATCCGGCAAAACCGGAGCCGATACGTTCACGGTAAAAGCGAAAGGAAAGATCGCCGTTTTCGAAGCTTCGCTTATGCCGGTGAATAACTTTTACGGTATGCGCCGCGACGTTATCGAAGCTCTGCGCTGCGTTTCGCCGTCGTCGATACGTTTTCCGGGCGGCTGCGCGGCGGATCATTTCGACTGGCGCCAAAGCCTTGCCGCGCCCGAATTCAGGACTCCCGCCGACGGATCGGAAAAATGGTTTTTGTTCAGAGACACGTACGGTCAGGATTGTCTCGATATCGGCATAAACGAGTTTTTCATGCTCTGCAAAGAGCTCGGAGCCGAGCCGGAGATGACGGTAAGCCTTCTGTTGTCCGACGGTGAAGACGCGCGCCGCCTCGTCGAATACTGCAACGGCGGCAAAGATACCGAATACGGAGCGATAAGAGAGTCTCTCGGCTTCGGCAGATTCGGCGTCAGGCTCTGGTATATCGGCAACGAAGCGTATTTCTTCGGGCGCGAATATCAGACGGACGGGGCTCTTGCGGCAAAGCGGAGCGACGAGCTGATACGGGAGATGAAAAAAGCCGATCCGTCCTTAGTGCCGGTTATAGGTCTGACGTGGGCGAAGGACTTTCAAAAATGGAATCGCGATTTCGTCGCCGCGCTTCAAAGCGACGTCTGTCACGTTTCGTTTCACGATTATATCGGGATCCTGCCCGATCCCACGCAGGGGCGCAACGGCATGGCGACGCCGGAAATGCTCGAGGGCATTTTTGCGGACGGCGAAAGCTTCGGTCTGAATTTCTACAAGGACGAACTTTATAAAGACAACTTCGACCGGATCAGCGTATGCGCCGACGAATGGAACTATTCGTGGGGGCAGGATTCGAACAACGCCCTGTTTTTCTCAAACGCGCTGCAGTTTCATTTCTTAGCCAAAAGCGGCGAAAAGTATCATATCCGCCGCGCAGGGTTCTTTATGCCGGTAAACGAGGGAATGATAACGGTAAAAGGCAAAGAATGCAAGATCGAAAGCACGGGCGAAATGTTCAGACTTATGCGCGGTCACTGCGGCGGCAGTGTCGTTTTGTGCGAAACGGACGAAGCGCTCGACGTGCTCTGTACCGAACACGGAGACGGGCTGTATACGTCCGTCGTGAACAGGACCGGCGAGGAATACGAAATACGGATCGAAGGGTATACCGCGAAAGAATGCAAGCAGATAGAGATCGAAGAATATTCGTTTGAAAGCAACGGATTTGAAATAACGGATAACAAAACGCTGAAAGGTCACGGCGTGATGTTTATCAGATCGGAGAAATGATATGAAAAAAGCGGATATAATAATTCTTGCGGGACAGTCCAACGCAGTCGGCTGTTCTGAGGTGCGTTATCTTTCCGGATGTTTCCCGGAGGAAAAACTCAGAAAGTGGAGAGACGGGTTCGATAATATAAAGATCAATTATTTTTCGCACGATAAAAAAAGCGGCGGATTCGTGAAGACCTCTTTCAACTGTTCGGTCAAAAACGAGGACACCTTCGGCCCCGAGGTCGGCATCGCCGATCTGCTCGACGAAACGTACCCGGGAAGAGAATTCTTCATAGTCAAATGCGCTTTCGGCGGAGTGACGCTTTTACGCGACTTTCTGCCGCCGTCCGGCGGAGACGCTTACGATCCCGAAGCGTTCGCCGAATTGACGGATAAAGCGGACGATCCGTACGGCAGCTCAAAGCCCGGCTGGTGTTACAATGAACTCGTGAAGATAACGGAGCAGAGCGTTGCCGTGCTGAAAGAAGACGGTTATCTGCCGAAGATCAGGGCGTTTTGCTGGATGCAGGGCGAAAGCGACGCCAATAACGAAGAGGCTACGCAAAAATACGGGCGTAATTACGACGCGCTGAAAAACGATCTTAAAAAGCGGTTTGCCGGTCTTATCGATCACTGCAGATTCATCGATGCGGGCGTGAGCCGCGTCTGGGAAAGATACGCGCGTATGAACGGCATAAAACAGAGCTATGCAAGCGCCCGCCCCGACTGCGTTTTCAT
>CACYEW010000036.1 GCA_902773455.1 uncultured Ruminococcus sp. | reverse complement strand
CAGACGCTTTACGTGTACGTCGACCGTGCGGCTGTCGCCGAGATAATCGAAGCCCCAAACCTTGTCAAGGAGCTGATCGCGCGTGAAAACGCGGTTGTAGTTCGACGCGAGGAAGTAGAGAAGCTCAAGTTCCTTAGGCGGGATATCGACGCTCTTGCCTTTGAGCTTGAGCTCGTATTTCTGCAGGCTGATCTCGATGTTTTCGAATTTGATGACCTCTTCGCTCGACTGGCTGTCGTGAGAGTTGCAGCGGCGGAGAACGGCTTTGATACGTACGGCGAGCTCTTTGAGATCGAACGGCTTGACAACGAAATCGTCGGCGCCCATCTCAAGGCCGAGAACCTTGTCAAAAACTTCGCCTTTCGCGGTGATCATTATGATCGGTTTGGAAGATACTTCGCGGATCTCGCGGCAAACGGCCCAACCGTCTTTTTTCGGCAGCATGATATCGAGAAGAACGATATCCGGTTCGTACATTTTGAAGTATTCTACGCCCTGAGAGCCGTCGTTTGCGGTCTTTACTTCATAACCTTCGTGTTCAAAATAAACGCGCAGAGTCTCGCAGATGTTGATGTCGTCGTCAACAACGAGTATTTTTGTTCCCATCATTTGTTTGTACCTCCGATGAAATATTTGTATTGTTAATATCGTGATTTTTTTCACTATGTTCATTATATAACTTTTGCAGTTAAATGGATGAAATAAATGTAACAATAATATTAACTTAATGTAAATCTTAATAAGCTGTGAATTCTCTATAATCAAATAAGAAAATAAAACAATAAAAATTCATTCTTTTTTCACGACGGCGTCAAACAATACGTGCAAAAGCGCGTTATAATATCAATGCATAGAAAAAAGAAGGTATTGTTATGAAACTTGGTATTGTCGGTCTTCCTAACGTAGGTAAAAGCACGCTGTTCAACGCCATAACGGGCGCAGGCGCCGAAATGGCTAATTATCCTTTCTGTACGATAGATCCGAACGTCGGCGTCGTCTGCGTACCCGACGAACGTCTCGATAAACTCGCCGAAATATACAAACCCGAAAAATATACTCCCGCGATAGTCGAATTCGTCGACATAGCGGGTCTCGTCCGAGGCGCCTCCAAAGGCGAAGGTCTCGGCAACAAATTCTTATCTCACATCAGAGAAGTCGACGCGATCGTTCACGTCGTCAGATGCTTTGAAGACGAAAACGTCATTCACGTTGACGGAAGCATCGACGCGATACGCGACGTTGAGACGATCAATACCGAGCTTATCCTGTCGGATATAGAGATCGCCGAGCGCAGAGCCGACAAGGCGAGAAAAATGATGAAAGCCGATAAAAAGTTCGAGGCGGAAGCTCTGTTTTTCGAGCGCGTCACGAAGGAGCTGAACGAGGGCAAAAGCGCGAGAGCGATACAGTGCAGCGAAGAAGAAAAAGCAATGCTCGATTCTGCGCCGCTGCTTTCCGCAAAGCCGGTGATTTACGCCGCGAATATCTCTGAAAACGAAGTGGGTTCCGATCTTTCTGATAATAAACAGTATCAGGCTTTGAAAGCGTACGCCGACGCGGAAGGTTCGGAGATCATACCGATCTGCGCCTCGATGGAAGCGGAGCTTGCCGAGCTTGATCCCGAAGAGAAAAAGGAATTCTTAGCCGATTTCGGTATAGAGGAATCCGGTCTTGACAAGCTTATCAAAGCAAGCTACCGTATTCTCGGACTTATAAGCTTTCTCACCGCCGGTCCGAAAGAGGTCAGAGCGTGGACGATAAGAAACGGCACGAAAGCGCCCCAGGCGGCGGGTAAGATACATTCCGATATGGAGCGCGGCTTCATCAGAGCCGAGGTCATAGCATACGACGATCTCATCGCCATCGGCGGCAGTCTTGCCGTTGCAAAAGAAAAAGGTCTTATAAGAAGCGAAGGCAAGGATTACGTCTTCCGCGACGGCGACGTCGTAGTTATAAGATTCAACGTATAAAACTACCCATAGCGCAATTGGACAGAGTATCAGATTCCGATTCTGACGGTTGGGGGTTCGAGTCCCCCTGGGTAGGCCAACAGAAACAGGACGCGAATGCGTCCTGTTTCTGTTGGCGATAATACTAAATGAGGGGGACTCGAACCCAGCGTAAAGAAAACGAGCCGGTGGCTCGTTTTCAGCGGTGACCGAAGAATTTTGCAAAGCAAGAAGAAAAAATCAGCATTTATGCTTTGCAAAATTCAAGAACGAGTCCCCCTGGGTAGGCCAGGAAAGAAACCTGATTTGTCTGCCAAATCAGGTTTCTTTCAGTTATATTCGCCTTCGGCGAGTTATATTGCTTCGCAGTGATATTCGGCTT
>CACYEW010000035.1 GCA_902773455.1 uncultured Ruminococcus sp. | reverse complement strand
TCTCTTATAAGATCCTTACGATCGCCGCGCCGGATATAACAGTTACTGAAAACGCGACTACCGGTGAAAAGACGTATGCCGGCGGCACGGCTTCCGACGAAGACAATGACGGCACGGCAGAAACGCTTATCGTCAACATCGCTCTGTTCGGCTTCGACGTTACCGACGCTTCCGACGGCGGAAAAATAGTGACGCTCGGTGCAAAGAAGCTCGACGCGGAAGATAATACGAAAAACGATCTCACTCTTCTTACCCTTACGCAGAACGTAGCGCAGAAGCTCAGCACGGTAATCTATTTCGACGGCGACGCGATTGACAACACGATGGTCGCAAACGCCGAAAAATCCATGACCGGCTCGCTCAACTTCCAGTTCGCGACCGACGTCGATCTCGTTCCGATGGAGAACGCTTCACTTCGTAACGGTGAAAACGCTCCGTCCGAAGCCGAACAGATAGCGGCTGCGAAGACGAAGCTCCACACGGCTATCGAGTATATCGAAGGCTGCGATACTTATGATACGATAAGCGCAAAAGCCGAAGAAGACCTCACGGAAGATGAAGCGGCTTTCCTGACTTCGCTTAATAACGCGAACACGGTTTACGCAAACGGTGATGCAACGCTTGGCGAAGTCAACAGCGCCGGCACGGATCTGGCTTCTAAGTTCAACGCGGTTGCAACAAGTGATGAAAAAGCGGAGCTTCTCCAGCTCATGCAGTAATCAAAAAATATAAACGTCTGTCGGACGCCTGCCTGCGCAGGCGTCCGAATGGACTGGATCGCCCGCAGGGGCGACCTTTGCGCGTAGATATTATGCGTAAAGGTGGAACCTGCGGATATATTGAAATGAAAGGAGAAACAAAATGCCGGATCAGGCAATAAGACAAAAACGGCGGACGTTTCTCTATCTATGGGTTTTACTGGCACTCCTGATCCTGCTCGTCGCATCGACTTATACGTGGTTTGCGCTTTCGCAGACGCCGCACGTAAACGATATGTCCATCTACATCAACTCACAGCAGGGCATGGAGATCGCCGTTATGCACGACGCGCCGGACTCCGAATGGTCCCAGCGAATAGATTTTGAGCAGATCGTCAGCGGCGAATATCCGCTGAAACCCGTAACGTGGTCTGACAGGCAGCAGAGATTCTACTCCATGCGTTACGGATTTGACGGCAGGATGACGGAGCTTTTCGCCCTCTCCGACGAGAAAAACGCCAACCGTCAGGGAAGCGAAGGCTATTACGTAACGGGAACGTTTTACGCGAGAACGGACGCCGAATGCACCGTCCGCCTTGCGGAAGCGGTCGAGGTGAACGGCGGCGAAAAGGGATCCGGAACGTACGTTATAGGCAAACCGATCTGGGACGCAGAAGAAATACGCCACCATGACGGCGGAAATAACGCTCAGACGGCGATACGTATCGGTTTTCGCATCACTCACGTCGGTAAAGACGACGGTCAGCCGACCGGCCCGTCCGAGTTCTTCATCTATGAACCGAGCTGCGACTATCATCTTTCAACCGCCTACGGATATTTCCCCACGCCGAGCATCGACAGAACGGCAAACCTGACTGACGACGACCATCTTATCCTTCAGTATTCATCGTCGTGGAGCGAAGCCGATCCCGTACAGAGAAACGTAACGATAAAGAAGCTCGGAGCGTTCAAATCGAACAAAGATCTGTTTACGATAAGTCCCGATGAGAAGATAAGGATCGACCTGTATATCTGGCTCGAAGGGCAGGATATCGACTGCGTAGCCCGCATAGACGATTCCAAAATACTTGCAAGCATACAGTTCAACGTCGATTACGCCGGATATCACGGCTACGATGAAATACCGGAAGATTGAAAACGAATAAATTCACTTTATATACGGATAATAAATAAGGAGATATTCCATGAGTAAACAAGACGAAAGGATAAACGAAAATACGGAAGAAGCCGTCGTCAAACCGGAGAAAAAGGGAAGACGGATCGCCAATACGATAGTCAACGTCGTTTTGGTAGTCGCGATCGTGATCGCCGCGGTTTGCACATACGTGTCGTTCATAAGTACGTCCGGCAACGGAGTACCGAGCATTTTCGGTATTGAACTGCTTTCGATCCAGACGGATTCAATGTACCCCGAATTTGCCGCCGGAGATCTGATATTCTCGCACCGCGTAAAAGATACGTCCGCACTCAAAAAAGGCGACGTCATAACGTACTGGACCATAATAGAGGGCGAACGCGCTCTCAATACGCACAGAATCGTCGAGATATACGATGGCGGAGATCACCTTATATTCGGTACAAAGGGTGACAACAACAGCATTGACGACGGTATGCCGGTACACGAAGCCGATATAGTCGGTCAGTACAGCGGAAACAAGATCAAAGGCGCCGGTAAAGTATTCGATTTCTTACAGACGAGCACGGGCTTCCTTATAGTAGTGGTCGTGCCGGTCGGCCTGTTCTTCATATACCATCTGATACAGTTCTTCCGCGTTATGTTCGAATACCAGAGCGTAAAGAACCGCCTGCTTTACGAGCAGGAGCGCGAAGCTGCCGAGACGGATAAGAACGAGGATGAAGAAAAACGGAAAGAACGCGAAAGGCTGGAGGCGGAGATCCGCGCACAGATACTTTCCGAAATGAAAAACAAAGAAGGAAACAACGGTAACGACAGTACGGAAGGGTAACATCAAACCGTCTGAACAAATGAGGATATGAGCAATTTTTTACGGTACTTCTTCGATGACGTAGGAAGAATATTCAAAGCGTTTATCGGTATATTCGCAGCGTTTTTCGAGTTCATGAACTATCTGTTCAACTTCCCGATGCGGTATAAACTGATACAGCAATACGCGCCCGATTTTACCGTGGGCGAATGGATCCTGGTCGTAATAACCGAGATCGTTCTGCTTGCGATCGCGGGCTTTCTCGTGTTTTTACTGTTCAAGCTTTTGCGGAAAATATTCCGGTTCCGCGTGTCGGTCAAGAAATATGACGAGCTTGCCAGGCAGGTCAAATCGCTGCAGCGCGATCTGATACGCGCAAATTACGAAAAAGACAGACTTCTTCAGATGAGAGCGGCGGAGCTCGGCGGCGGTCTTCCCGCCGAACCGGAGCCCGAAACGAAGGAAGAAGGAGAAGAGAGCGAGCAGTATATCCCGAACGAGAACCGCAATACCGTCGATTCTCCCTGCGTGGATCCCGAAACGAGCCGCTTCTTCCGTCTTACCGCGGTGGACAACTATTATAAGACGGAATACGTCAAGCCTCAGTATGACGACGAAATAACGCTTCCCGAATTCTGCGAGAGATTCCGCAATTACGCGGCGTATTCTCTGAAGCTGTATTACGATCTCGTTATGATGCGCAACTACGTTGCTTCGCTCGGAACGGCGCGTATCATAATCCTTCAGGGTATATCCGGTACGGGTAAAACGTCTTTACCGTATGCGTTCGGAAAATTCGTGAATTCCGACGCCACGGTCGTATCGATCCAGCCGAGCTGGCGTGAGAGAACAGAGCTTTACGGATACTACAACGAATTCACGAGAAAATACAACGAGACCGACTTCTTACGCGCGATCTACGAAAGCAACTATTACAGAGATCCGCATATGGTCATTCTCGACGAAATGAACATCGCCCGCGTCGAGTATTACTTTGCCGAGATGCTCTCCATACTCGAAATGCCGCTTAAGGAAGAATGGAAGGTCGATATCGTCACGGCGATGTGGGATAACGACCCGTGTCTGATAGTCAACGGCACCGTTCAGATACCGGATAACGTATGGTTCATCGGCACGATAAACAACGACGACTCCACGTTCGCGGTAGCCGACAAGGTCTACGACCGTGCGATACCGATAGACCTTGACAGCAGAGCCGATCCGTTCACGGCTGAGCCGACTGAATCGATCCACATCACGACGGACCATCTGAACGCGCTCTTTGCCGAGGCTAAGAGAGAATATCCGATCAACGATTTTATGGTCGAGAAGCTCGAAGAGCTCAACAATTACCTTATAAAAACGTTCCACCTCGCTTTCGGTAACCGTATCATGAAGCAGATACGCGATTACGTCCCGTGCTATATCGGATGCGGCGGCACCGAGATCGAAGCGGTCGACTTCATAATAGCGAAGAAGGTCCTGCGTAAGTTCGAATCGCTGAGCCTCGGCTTTATGAAAGACGAGCTGACGAAATTCAGCGCGTATCTCGACAAGCTTTTCGGCAAGAACACGATGGTGACCTGTAAGAAATACATAGAATACCTGAAGAAGAACAACTGATGAAATCAAAAAGGCGGTGATAAGATGGCAAAAAAGAGCGGAAACGACGCTGTTGAAAAAACGGAGTCGTTGATCGACCCGATATACGAACGGTTCTCTAAGGGCGTTATCCGCGCCATCGGAAGCACCGAATTTTACGAATTTTTCATGGACGCCATATCGAAGGCTGATAACGAGTTTCAGTTTTCGAACCGTAAAATGGTAAAGATCGTCGACCTCGAATGGGTCGATATGATAGAGAATTCGCTCGAAGCGATACAGAGTATCGTAAACAACCCCCGGAACGTGATCAGGGAAGAAGAGCTTGTCGTCAACGTCGTCAACGCCAAAAAGGGCGGAGCCGAAGTCGTAAGGCATCTTTCTCAGCACGCTTCATACGTCGACGATTTCAACGAGGATTCCGGCGACGTCAGACCGGGCAAGCTGATGCAGCGCTACCGTGAAGACTCGATAAATCTTTACGAAAACCGTCTTGCTTACACCACGCTCGAATACGCGGCGAGATTCGTTGATATCAGATACGACGCGCTGATCGCCGCCATGAGCGACGAATACGGCGCCAAGCTCAAGATAAGATCCGATATGAAAGGCGAGACCGAGCAGGTCCATCTCGATATGTTCCTTCATATCAAAGAGATAGACAACGCAATGCTCACCGACGATAAAAACTCCGAGGTATTTTCAAGGATCTCGCGCATTCAGCGTATGCTGACGGTGTTTATGAGATCGTCGTTTGCCACGCAGATGAGCAAGCTGCCGAGGATCAAGGGCACGATCAACAAAACGAACGTACTGAAAAAGAACAAAGCGTATAAACAGATAGTCGCGTTGTTCGAATTTCTCCGCAGCTACGACGACGTCGGTTATTCGATCAAAATAGTCGAACAGAACCCGACGATAACGCCGCAGTTCGAAGAGGACATCTACCGCAATATACTGTTCAATTACCTCATCCTGAAGGGATATCTCGAAGATAAGGACGACAGAAAAGTCACCGTTGCAACGAAAGGCAGAAAGAGAACTCTGCGCCCGAAATTCATCCGCGAGATCATCGAAGAGCTGACGGAGGATTACGACCTGCCCGACGTGGAGGTCAGAAAGGTCCTTATCGAGGAGCTCACCAAAGCCGACCTCATGAAAGAAGAAGCGGAGGAACGCAGGAGGCTCGTCGAAGAGCAGGAGCAGCGTAAAAAAGAAGAAGCGGAGCGCCTGAAGAGGGAAAAAGAAGAAGAAAAAGAACGCGAGCGCAAAGCGAAAGAAGAAGAAAAAGAACGCAAGCGCCGCGAGAAACTGATAGAGGAAGAGCGCAGAAAGAGCGAGCTTGCCGAACGCAATATAGAAGACAGAAGAAGAAGCGGCATTTTCAGAAAAGAGATAGCTTCCTTCCGCGAGCATCTTGACGAACAGCTGAGCGCCCGTGAAGAAGCCGCCGCGGTCAAGGCGGAAAGCATGCGCGATTTCGCGGACGCCGTACAGATACTTGAAGAGACGGAACGTATCAAACGCGAGGAGCTCGAGCGTCTGAAGCAGCAGAAGAAGGAAGAGCAGGAACGGATCAAATACGAACGGCTGCTTGAAAAGAGACGCATCGAGGAAGAACGCGAACGTCTCGTAAAAGAACAGCTTCAGAAAGAAGAAGAAGAAAGACAGAGACAGCTTCAGGCGGAACGCGAAGAGGCGGAGAGACACCTCGAGGAAGACCGCGCGCGTCTTTCCTCCGTTTCGGCGGAGCTTGAGAATTTTGAGAAAGAACTGAAAACGAGGCTCGAGCTGCGCAAGCGTCAGGCTGAAGACGCAAGACGCGCCGAAGAAGAGCGCGAAAGACAGCGTAAAGAAAGGTTGGCAAGAAAGAAGACCGTCGGATGACAGATCCGGAGAGCAGGCAGATGAAGATCAGACAGATGAAAAACAGTGCCGACAAGGCCATATTGAAAAAACTGTATATCAAAACTGTCGCCGCCGCCGCGACTCTGATCATGGTGATAACCATGACGGTCTCGGTAACGTACGCCTGGCTTATACTGTCGACAAGTCCCACGGTAAGCGGAGCGGAGATCAATCTTGCGGGCGGCAACAACATACTGCTCGCCCCCGACGTGACCGAAACCGTCGACGGAACGACCGTACATTATCCCGGTGCTTTTTCCGATAAGGTGGGGCTTTCTTACGATTATCTCAAAGAACTTGCGGGTCTTTCGCCCGTATCGACCGCCGACGGCTTGAACTGGATAGTGAACGAAGGCGGCTCGTATTCCGTTGACAATACGCTCGGATACGCAAACAGTAAAACGTACCGGTCTGCCGGAGGTTACGTTTATCTTGATTTCTGGGTAGTGTCGCCCGGCTCGGACTATACGCTTCGCGTGTCGACCGGTACGGGAAGCGCGGGCAGAGGCGGCGGAAACAAAAACGACGGATCTTCTGTCGTGGAGTTTCCGATCGTGACCGGGAGCAAAGAATCGGGCTTCACCGTAAGCGAACCCGACGGCTTCGGAACGGCGGCGTCGATCCGGCTCGGATTTCTCGTAAACGATTCAAAAGTCGAAGAAAGCAGTAATCTGCAAAGCTATCAGGCAAGCTCCGCGTACGAAAAACGTTACGGCGCGAAGCTGCTCGGCAATTATCAGGAGCCGGGCGAAGAGTTATCGCAGAGCGAAACGTATAAATTCACGATATACGAGCCTAACGGCACGCTTCACAAAAACGAAGCCGATAACGGCTGTTATTTCATAACGAAGCCTTTAACGGACGCGGCGGGAAACAAAAAAGACGACATATCCGATATACTGACCGTTCAGACGGAAAATAAATGGAATTTCAACGGCGGCGCCGCACCGCTTGACGAAAGATTTCGGGATTACGTCAACGGTACAAGCGACGATATAAACGCAAAAAACGTAATGGGCGCGTTTTTCCAAAACGGGCTCGGATGGTACGTGCAGCCGTATATAACCCGCGGATCGTTTTTCGTAAACACGAAAAATCTTTATAACGCCGCAAGCGAAGGGACCGTCGGGAAAGATGAAGTTTCGTCTCTGAAAAAAGCAGGCGCGACGGACGACGTGTATATAACGAGACTTACCCGCAATACTCCGCAGAGGATACGGATGTTCATCTGGCTCGAAGGGGAAGACGCGGACTGTAAAAACGTTTCCAAAGGAACGACCGAGTTCATAATAAATCTGGAGTTTTCCGGAGCCGATCAATGAACAGTAATAAAGCCGAAAGCGTTAAGACCCGCAGTGCAAAGAAAAAATATATAGTCTCAAGCGTCATACTCGGGGCGGCGGTGCTGATCGCGCTTTACGTTACGATCTGCACGCTTGCGTTCGGATATACGAGCGTCTTCGGTTACAGCGTTTTCCGCGTCGTGACGCCGAGTATGGAGCCGACCATTCCGGTAAATTCGTTGCTTATATGTAAAAGCGTCGATATAAAAACGGTAGCCGCCGGCGATATAATCTCGTTCAAATCAAAAGAGGCGGACCATTACGGCGCCATCGTGACGCATCGCGTCGTGAACGTGCTGAACGGAGCGGACGGTGAGATCCGGCTCGAGAGCAGAGGCGACGCCAATTATACATCCGATTCATATTACGTTACCGAAAAGAATTTTATCGGCAAGGTGATAAGCTATTCGGGCAAAGAAGGAGCCGTGACGAAATTGATCACGTTTATATCCGGAAAGTTCGGTTTTGTTGCTTTGATAGTTCTTCCGCTGCTTATAATATCGGCGCTCGTTTTACAGAGCATAGGCAAATCGATAAAGAACGAAATGAACTCCGCGCTTGCCGAGCTCAAAGAAGCGGAACGCAGAAAGAATAAAAAACAGAACAGTAAAGAGCCGGGCAAGAAAGAGATTCTGCCCGGATATAAAACGCTTACAAAAGATAATTACGACGAATTGCGCAAGCAAATCGAAGAAGAAATAATGAAGGAGAAGACCGAAAGTGAGGAAGGATCCGAGTCAAAAACAGAATATACCGACGAAGATCAAGCCTGACCGCTCGACGGAAGCCGAGCTGGAACGGATGAAAAAGCTGACGAGAAGGCAGCTTTTACTCGCCGTCGGCGCGCTTCTGATAATAATCGTTCTGCTCTTCGCCATGACGAGCGCATGGATAAATAACGTTTCCAAGACCGAACCCATAAAATTCAAAACCGAAATATGGGGTATAGATCCCGATAAAATAATAATTCCCGACACCGTAACGAACGCCGCCCCCGGTACGGGCGGAACCGTTTCGTTCAGCGTTGACAATTCAGATAACGTCGAAAGCGTAAAGCTTACC
>CACYEW010000034.1 GCA_902773455.1 uncultured Ruminococcus sp. | reverse complement strand
GATCTGAATATCGTATCGCCGCCGCAGGTGATCTTGAAATACTCGTCGTCAAAAGCGCAGGCGCAGTCGCGGCCTATGACCTTGTCGCCGGATTCGCCGAGCGATACGGTCGCGTATTTTATGTTGTGACCGCATATTTTCGACGCGAGCTCTTTTTTGTATCTTTGCGATCTTACGTTTTTCGCTTTTATGAAGCGGTAGAAGAAGCCGTCCGGCATATCAGAATACGAGTTTTGCCTCGATGTACGAAACGAGCTCGGATACCGGTATCCTTACCTGTTCCATACTGTCGCGGTCGCGTACGGTCACGCATCCGTCTTCTTTCGAATCGAAATCGTAGGTGATGCAGAACGGCGTGCCGATCTCATCTTCGCGTCTGTAACGTTTACCGATGGAGCCGGCGTCGTCGTAATCGACGGGGAAGTGTCTGCAAAGCTCCGTATAGATCTCCTCGGCTTCCGCGTTGAGCTTTTTGGAAAGCGGAAGCACCGCGGCTTTGAAAGGAGCAAGAGCGGGATGCAGATGAAGAACGACTCTTACATCGCCGCCTTCGAGTTCTTCTTCGTCGTATGCGTCGCAAAGTACCGCAAGAACGCTGCGTTCAACGCCGAGAGACGGTTCGATAACGTAAGGAATATATCTTTCGTTCGTTTCCGCGTCAAAATAAGTAAGATCCTTACAGGATACTTCCTGGTGTCTGGAAAGGTCGTAATCCGTTCTGTCGGCGACGCCCCAGAGCTCGCCCCAGCCGAACGGGAAGAGGAATTCGAAGTCGGTGGTCGCTTTCGAATAGAAGCAGAGTTCTTCGGGCTCGTGATCGCGCAGGCGGAGATTTTCTTCTTTTATGCCGAGTGAAAGCAGCCAGTTTTTGCAGTATGCGCGCCAGTAATTGAACCATTCAAGGTCTGTACCGGGCTTGCAGAAGAACTCAAGCTCCATCTGCTCGAATTCGCGGACGCGGAATATGAAGTTGCCGGGCGTGATCTCGTTGCGGAACGATTTACCGATCTGACCGATACCGAACGGCAGTTTTCTTCTCGTCGTTCTCTGAACGTTCACGAAATTCGTGAATATGCCCTGAGCCGTTTCCGGACGGAGATATACGGTGTTCTTCGCGTCTTCGGTAACGCCCTGGAACGTTTTGAACATAAGGTTGAATTTGCGTATGTCGGTGAAATTGTGCTTGCCGCAGGTAGGGCAGGGAATATTGTTGTCTTCGACGAACTGCTTCAGCTCTTCCTGTGAAAAAGCGTCGATCGGTTTCTCGAGCGTTACGTTGTTTTCGGCGCACCAGTCTTCAATGAGCTTGTCGGCTCTGAATCTCTCGTGGCATTCTCTGCAATCCATAAGAGGATCGGAGAAGCCCGCAAGGTGACCGGAGGCGACCCACGTCTGCGGGTTCATGAGAATCGCCGCGTCGAGACCTACGTTATATTTCGATTCGGTGACGAATTTCTTCCACCACGCTTTTTTGATGTTGTTTTTCAGTTCCACGCCGAGAGGGCCGTAATCCCACGTGTTCGCAAGACCGCCGTAGATTTCGGAGCCGGCGTATACGAAACCGCGGTTTTTGCAAAGCGCGACGATCTTATCCATTGTTTTGTCGGTGTTTTTCATTTCTTTATCCTCTTATTTCAATTTGTATTTATCGTAGGTTTTGTAAGCTTCGGATCTCGAATACGAAAACGTCTGTACGCCGCCGATATTGAGATTGTTGCCGGGGAACGGCACCGTCGCTTTTTCGTACGCCGGATAATTGAGCAGGGTCGTTGAAATCTCTTCGAATTCCTGCGGCGTAATGTTTGTGGAGCCGCGTTTGTTTATCTCGGAGATCACGAGAGAGAGTCTGGCGCGGAATTCTTCGCGCATGACCTGTTCGAACATCACCTTGAAGAAGTTTACCTGAGTATCTCTGTATCTGACGTAATCGGGCTTGCCGTTGTTGTAGGCGTTGTATCTGAGCACCCACGACGCTTTTTCGCCGTTGAGCGTCTGAATACCTTTGTTGAGATCGATCTTGAACGCTTTGCCGGGAAGCACGGTGATCGGATCGCCGTTTTTATCGTAACCGGTTATTATCGGATCTCTCGAAGCGCCCGGTTCAACTATTCTTTCTTCGTCGTTCGTATATTTCATATCTACCGGAACGTCGAACTTAACGCCGCCGAGCATATCGACGATATCCTTGAACAGAGCGATCTGACTGTAAACGTAATAATCCACGGTGAGTCCCGTGACCGATTCGATCATACCGATGAAATAAGTCACGTTTTTCTTTTCAAGCACTTCGCCGAGGCTCATATTGATCCCGCCGGCGTTGACGGTCATATTCGAAGGTATTGCGGAGAATATAACGGTGCCGAGCTCGGCTGAGTATCTTACGAGCGTTATCACGTCGGCTGTATAGTGGCGCTGATGAGATGCGAGCACGTCGATATCCGACGAGGTCGAAACGGTAACTCTGTAATCGGAGAAGACGTCGGGCTGATAATCGGAGCCGAAAAGCAAAAGCGTAAAGCTCTGCTGACCTTCAAAATCGTTCGTCGGATCGGGAGGCGTACCCGATTCGTCTGTCTCAAGCGTATCAGGCGCCGCAATGCCCGTGTCGACCGTTGTGTTCTCATCGTCTGCCGAACCGGGACGCAGAAATCCGTCCGATACGCTTTTAACGTACGGATACGCGTAATATCCGAGCGCCCCGAACACAAGCAGAGCGACGATGAACGAGATCACGAAGCTCTTTACAGATGATAACATATATGATTTCCTTTCTTTGGAGAGTTGCTTATAATAAAGGTAGTATAATTATAGCGTATCTTTATCCAAAAAGCAATATTATAACTAACAAATTTAGTTTAATATTCTATTAAAAACTTTATAAATTTTGACGGTTTTTCTCCGGAAACGCAGGTTATTTGTGTTTTTTCGCCCCTGTTTACTTTTTGTTTACAAAGAACTCTCTTAAAATATATAATATTGATGTATGATAAAAAAGTAAAAAGTAAATGGGAGATAAAGGGGAAGAATTATGAAAAAAGCCGTATCGGCCGTTTTATTGACGGCGATCTTTGCCGCGCTCTGCGCCGCGTTCTGCGGATGCGGACTGCTTTACGATTCCGGGTACAGAAAAGGTCCCGCGATGTGGATGGTCGAGGACGCTGACGGGCATATATGCTATCTTCTCGGTTCGATCCACGTCGGCAAGGACGATTCGTTGTTCCCGTTTGCCGATATCATAGAAGACGCTTATAAAAGCTGCGATCAGCTCGCGCTCGAATACGATATGATAGAAGCGGAGAATCAGAAAAAAGATATGGACGAACGCGAATACGCGGAGTATTACGCGAAGATATTCATGTATAACGACGGTACGACGATTAAGGATCACATATCGGAAGAAACGTATAAAGCCGCCGTCGAATATCTGAAGAATAAAGAGATATATCGGGAAGAGCTCGATTATTTCAACGCGGCGTACTGGTATATGCTGCTCGACAATATTCAGGTCGAAGAGCAGGGCGCCGGATCCGATAACGGCGTCGATATATATTTCGCAAACAAAGCGTACAAAGAGGGCAAAAAAGTCGTCAGCATCGAGAGCGAACAGGCGCAGATTGATATGCTCAACTCCGTGAACGATCTTACGTACGATTATTTCATACAGAGCGCCGTTCAGGGATCGTCTTCGATATTCGGAGAGTCGTTCGGTCTGAATTTTCTTATGAGCATGTATAAAAGAGGTAATATGACTGCCATGGAGAGGCTCATCTCCTCGGGCAGAACGGTCGATTATAAAGACGAAAAGCTCAACGAAGCGATGAAGGATTACGATAAAAAGATGTATTCGGACAGAAACAGGATCATGGCTGACGCCGTAAAGCAGTTTCTGTCTGAGGGCAAAAAGACCTTCGTGGTCGTCGGATGCGCTCATATGCTCTGTAACGACGGTATCGTCGCGCTTCTGTCAAACGAAGGCTATACCGTTGTAAGAAAGTAAAAATATATGAAATTCAAAGAGTTTATCGACGTTTGTAAAGAAAAGATCACGGGCGAGAAGATCGCGGTAAGGATATTTTCCGCGCTTTTCATCACCTGCGTGATCTCCATGGCAGTGAATTCCGAATACGATTTCACCTCGGCAGAATATTTCATAAATACGGGACTCGGCAGGTTCATACTCATCTTTGCCGCGATCTTTTGTCTGCTTTGCCTGATCTTCTTTTTAGTCGGGTCGCTTAAGATCGAAAAGCTCGTTTTGCTTTTGTCTTATACCGTTTACGCGGTGATGTGTACCGGTCAGACGAAAGAGATATGGTTCTGCCTCGGCGCGTGTCTGATACTGTTTCTGATATGCGTTTACGTCTTCGGCGACGATAAGAACGATCCGCTTTCGTTCAATATGCCGAAGCCCGTCACCGTGCCGCTGATCGTCGCGGCGGGGATATATACGACGGCCTTCATTTCGGTGCAGACCGTGTGCAGATATCTTACGCAGTCGACGCCGAACTACGATTTCGGTATATTCTCGCAGATGTTTTACTATATGAAGACGACGCTTCAGCCGCTCGTCACCTGCGAGCGCGATATGCTTCTGTCTCATTTCGCGGTGCACGCTTCGCCCATCTATTATCTGTTTTTGCCGTTTTACGCTTTGTTCCCGTCGCCCGTAACGCTTATGATATGTCAGGGCGTACTGCTCGCTTCCGGCGTTATACCGCTCGTTCTCATAGCAAAGCATAAGGGACTTTCCGATAAAGCGACCGTCGCGTTCGCGGCGATATACTGCCTGTTCCCGGCTTTGTCGGGCGGCTGCTATTATGATCTGCACGAGAACAAATTCCTCGCGCCGCTCATTCTGTGGCTGTTTTACTTCATCGAAAAGAACAACTGGTTCGGCGTTATCGGATTTTCGCTGCTCGTATGCCTTGTCAAAGAAGACGCGCCGATCTATATCGTATTCATCGCCTTGTATCTGATCATATCGAAAAAGTCGCCGCTCAAAGGCGTCGTCTCGCTTTGCGTTTCGATGGCGTATTTCGTCACGGTCTTGTGGCTTCTTGAAAAATACGGGCAGGGAGTTATGACTTACCGGTACGATAACTTTATGTTCGGCGACGACAAGGGGCTTCTCTCCGTGGTCAAGAACGTGATCAAAAACCCCGCCTACGTCATAAAACAGGTGTTTGAAGCCGATATCGATTCAAACGGATCGTCGAAGATGATCTTCATGCTTCAAATGCTTCTGCCGCTCGGATTTATGCCGTTCATCACCAAAAAATTCTCGCGGTATATCCTGATCTGCCCGATGATACTCGTAAACCTTATGACGGATTACGTTTATCAGTACAGCGTTTTCTTCCAGTACACGTACGGCGTCATCGCGTTTCTGATGTACGTTTCGGTCCTGAACTACGCCGATATGAGCGCGAAGACGAAGAGGATACTCGCCGTATTCGCGATAGGAGCCTCGCTGATGGTCAACACCCAGACGACCTATACGAGAAATTATTTGAAAAACTATATCGCGAATAAGGAAAATCACGACGCGGTAAGGATAGCGCTGAGCGAGATACCGGAGGAAGCGTCTGTAAAAGCCTCCACCTTCCTCGTCGCGTCGCTTTCGCATCATAAAGAGCTGTACGATCTCAAATATACGAAAAAGGACAGAGTCACCGATTACGTCGTGATCGATCTGCGTTACGATAAAGATACCGATAAGCAGTATAAAAACAACGACGATTACGAGGTCGTCTATAAACTCGACAAATGGTGCGTCGTATATAAACGCACCGCCGAATAAAAAAAGCGCCTTGCGGCGCTTCCGGTCATCTTTCTCTTACCACGGGCAGCTTGCCGTCGTAATCGATCAGATCCTTGTAATTATTCAGTTTTTCGTAGTTGTACGTTCTGTTGAATACGATCATCGAAGCAAGCGGCAGCTTTTCGTAATCCACGTCGTTTTCGTAATAAACGTCTATCGCGACGTAAGTGTTCGTATATACCTTCGCCATACCGTTTTCGTCCGTCTCATAGAGTACCGTCCTGCCGTACTGATCCGTTTCGTGCGCGACGATCCTGCCTTCGGAATTGGTTATGGCGGCGTCCCCGGACTCGTATTTTTTGAGAGTGAAATCTTCCAGATCCACGTTATCGAAAACGAGATATTTGAAGCGGTAGCGCGACGTGGACGTCGACGCGCACTGATATGACGTAAGCCTTGTTCCGCTGTCGAGAAGAAGGGAATAGTCGAAAACGTCTTCTTCCGGCACGCTCAAAAGTC
>CACYEW010000033.1 GCA_902773455.1 uncultured Ruminococcus sp. | reverse complement strand
CGCGGCAAAAGGAAAGCGTTTTGACGACAATATTGACAAAACGCGTTCAGCGCCGCGCCTTTCGTTATTTTAATGTTTATGTAAGCGGCCGGACGCCTGCCGGTCCGCAATAAATCGTATCATAAGGCAAATCGTTCGCCTATTATAAATATTATAACCGTCAACGCAAAATAATTCAACGCTTATAATATAAATATTTTATGAACGTGACTTGCCTATCCGCTGTAAGATCTCCGATACGGCGTCAGACGCCGCCTCCGTGCTTTCCGCCGAGATAAAAAGCTTCAGCGTGTCGGAATCGTCCGCGGCGACCATGCCTTCCGCTCCCGCTTCGCAAAACGCTATACCGTCAGCCGCGCTGATCTGATACGGCAGATAAGCCTCGTACAGCCTCCGCAGAACGGACGCTTTTTCCGAATCCGCAACGCTTATCCGATCCCTTCCGAGATATACGCCGCAGTACCTGTCGAACGCTTCCGAAAGAGTCAGACCGTTTCTGTGCAGCTCGCTCATGAGCCTTGCGGCGCAGAAAGCCGGATCGTAGGTCCATTCGCAGGCGGATCTGAGCTTTCTCGCCTCCGTATCGGACTTTTGACCGAAAGACGGCTTTGAAAGATACCTGATCACCTCAATGCCCCGGGAAACCGCCGTTTCTTCGTATATGCGCGGCAAGAAGAAGGGAAGCGCGATCTTCGGCGCCGCCGCCGGGTCGATGATGCCGAGCAGTATGAGAAGACATTCGTCGAACGAACAGAATTTTCCGTTCTGACCGAGCAGGGAAGCGCCGTCGTTTTTGTTCAGTACGAACGCTCCGCGTTCTTTATACAGATCGTCGGACGCGACGGTCTTTGCTTTCGCGGCTTCGAGCGCGGCGGAAACGTCTGCGGAGCCTTTGCCGTAAACGACGTATACCGAAACTCCTTCGAGAGAACACGATGAAGAGAGAGCCGAATAATAAAGCCTGTCAAGCCCGCCCATAACGCGGAGCGCGCCCGGCGTCCTGCCGTCCTTTTCGTCGGAATAATACGCTTTCGTTATATCTTTTTCGATGTTCGCGCAAAGCGACATACCGGTTTTATCGAAAAAACAGAACGTGATCTTTCCGTCGGCTTTGCCCGAATTTTTGCAGAACACGGTTATTTCGTTATCGAAATATACTCCTGCGGACGCGGCGGCGAATATCTCGGTCTCACCGAATTCATAGACGTTTCCTCCCGCTCCGCACAGGGCTCGCGCAAAAAGCTCCGCGGGATATCTGCACGCTCCGCCCGAGTCCTTTTCAAAGCATACGCCCACCGTGCCGTTCAGCGCAGCTGCGACGGCTGAGGCGAGCTTACAGATTTCCGCATAGCCTTCGGCGCTTTTTTCAAAGCCGATCCTGCCGTTTTCAAAAAGTTTTTTTCTTACCATTATCCCGTTTTTGTTCTCCGTTACGGTTTTTCCCGTCTGTATCACCGTGCCGGCGCCGAGCTTCACGCCGTCGCAGACGACGGCGCCTTCTCCTATAACGCACCCGTCCCTTATTACGCATCCGTCGCCTATTATCACGTTTTTGCAGAGTATGCTGCCCGTGACGGAGCAGTTTGAACCTATGCTCACGTTATCGAACGCGACGGAATTGATAAAGGTCGAATTTTCGCCCGTGCGCAGATCCTCCCCGCAGACGGAATGACGCGGATCGTCTTCTTTGCCGGATATATCGAGCAGATCCATATTGCACTGCAGATAATCGGAAAAAGAGCCGATATCCCGCCAGTAGCCGTCCGCTTCGAAGGCGCACATCTTTTCACCTTTTTCAAGCAGCTTCGGAAATACGTCGAGCGAAAAATCGCACGGCGTTTTGTCAACGTATTCCGTAACGCGCTTTGACATTATATATATCCCCGTGTTTACCTTGTCGGAGGTCACCTGCCCCCAGCCCGGCTTTTCGCGGAAGCTGACTATCCTGCCGGAAGCGTCGCTTATCACGGTGCCGAACTGCCGCGGATCTTTGACCTTGTGCGTGATCACGGTCACCGCGGCGCCGCTCCGCATATGAAAACCGTAAGCCTCCGAAAGATCGAGACCGCATACCGCGTCGCCCGATATGACGAGAAAATCCGCTGAAAGCAGATGCGATACGGCTTTGACAGCTCCCGCCGTACCGAGCGGTATTTCTTCTTCGGAATAATAAAGATCGACTCCGCGGCAGCTGTCGCCGAGAACGCCGGTTATCTTTTCCGCCATATATCTGACCGTTACGACGGCGTTGTTGAAGCCGTTTCTGCAAAGCAGATCTGCGATCCTGCATAAATTCGGCTCGCCGAGCACAGGCAGCATCGGCTTCGGCAGAGTATCCGTTATCGGGCGCAGTCTCGTGCCGGATCCGCCGGCGAGTATGACCGCTCTGAACATCTTTATCACGCTCCTTCAAGACTATTTTAGCCGTATGAGTCGTCTTATATTCAAAACAGACGGCGTATTTATCACGTTTTCAGCGCATACTCCCGAACTATTGACAAATCGACGCCGGTATGTTATAATTCCGGTTGTGAGAAATTTCGGTTATAATAAAAAAAGCGGTTGACATTTATACCGTCAAGTGGTAAAATATGAAAAAAAGACGGAGATCGTTATGGATTACAAGAAAAATATAAACTATTTCGAAAATAAAAAGCTCCTCCTTTACGGCGGAGCCGGGTTGCTTGTTCTCGGACTCGTTCTTATGTTCGGACCCTTCGGAGACAGAGACAACTATATGATACTCTATATCCTGTCCGTACTGTCGCTTATCGCCGGCGGCGTCGCGTTCACGCTTGCGGTAACGACCCGGTCGACCGATAAGAAGATAGACGAGGATCTTGCCGAGGAGTATAAGTATTTCGATGAGGAAAAGCTCGCGAAATTCGATCTTTACGAGCGTCAGCTGACGTACATAAAATCCGTTGAGATCGAAGATTATCAGTATTACGACGGCTCAATGATCCGCCGCGACAGAATGTCGCATTACAGGACCGACCTTTACGGCAAGACTCATATCTATTTCACCGAAAACACGCTCTGCATAGTGAACAAAAACGTATCGCTGATCAAAGACGAAAAGACCGATCACGATATCGAGGTCCCGTATAAGGATATAAAAAAAGCATTCCTTACCGATAAGACCGTCAGTTATACGCTCGGCAAAAAAGCGGTGACGGTGACCGTTCCGATGCTTCATATCGAATACGAGGCCGGCGGAGAAGACGTGTATCAAGTCAAGTCAGACCTTGAGACCGACACCGCGGTGGAAGACATAAACCGCCTCGCCGAAAAGGCGAAAAAGAACGGCTGACGCCGCCTTATCCAACCGTTATAAAACGAAAGACTGCCCGACCGCTTTAAGCCATCAGACAGTCTTTTTCGTTTAGTTGATCATATGATCGTATGATCCGGCACCGCGTTTTCTGCATAAACTGTATTTTCACGCCTTTCCTCCGGCGTACGAAAAACGTCAAAAACAAAAGAATTATCGAAAATTCCGTTATTTACTCTTGAAATCTTCACTTATATATGTTATACTTTTATAAATCGAAAATAAGGGACGTTCAATATGGGTAAAACCGTTAAAAAAATAATATTCGCGCTTTTCTGCTTTGCTTTTACGATGCTGATCGTTTACGTCGTACTCAGCCACGGCAAGGTATCGAGAGAAACGCACGAATATGAAAAAACGCTGGAAAAGCTTGCGGAGGCTCCGGAGATAAGGAGCGGCGTTTTATATTTCAATATGCTCGACACGCGCTGCCAGTACGTTTACGACGTGCTGAAACAGACGATAAAAGAGGGAAAAGAATTCACCCCGCAGATACCGTTCGTACTCACCGAAGAGGAATTGCACAGATCGGCGGAGGCGTTATGCAGCGACGATCCGTCGCTTTATTATATAAACGTAGACGCGTTTGATCTTCAGAACCACAGTTATACGGAAAAGAAGGGCAAAACGGGGTATCTCGTCGTAGTGCCTTCGATCGTCGATGACAGGTATACTAAAATACATATCCCCTATACCGTCAAAAACGACGGAAGCTCGGCGTTTTTCGATAAAACGCAGTCGAGGTTCAGCGCCGCGCTGAAAAAAGCCGACGTCATAGTTTCGGACGTACACGACAAATATCTCGTCTGCCGCCTGATCCACGACTATCTGACCGGCATCTGCTCGAAGACGGAAGAGGGCGGCGTTTACGCGAATACCGCTTACGGCGCTCTCGTTGAAGGCGAGGCGACCTCGCTCGGCTACGCCAAAGCGTTCAAACTGCTGTACGAACGTTATTCCGGCACCTCTTATATCATACGCGGGGGCGACGAATACTGGTGCTCGGCTCTTCTGAACGATAAGTATTACAACGTCGACGTTTATTCGGACGATCTCGACGGTATGATAAACGGAGAAGAGCACAGAGGCGCGCAGTCTCATCTGTATCTCTGCCTTGACGACGAGTCGTTTTATAAAGATCACCCCGAAAAGCTTTCCGGCCCCACCTGCTCGGACAAAACGAATTATTTCATCTATAACGGCACGGCGCCTTCGACTCCGTCGGAGCTTTCCAACGCCGTTTTGCGGCTCGTTGAAGAACAGAGGTTTGCAAAGGGCAGATATTTCGAGATATACTGCGAGATAGAAGGCGCGGAGGAGCTGATACGCGAAGCGGTCGTAAAGACGCTTTCCGAGAATTATCCCGATTTCGCAAACGACTGCGAGATATTCAGACTGTCGGAAAATCAGCCGGTATATCTTGTGCATCTGACAGACAAAAACGAATCATCCGGAGGCAACTGAAATGTTTGACAAAGCCGTCGCGCTTCTTAAAGAAAAAAATCTGAGCGTCACGTTTGCCGAAAGCTGTACGGGCGGCCTGATGGCGAAGAGCATTACCGACGTTCCGGGAGCGTCGAACGTTTTTCCAGGCAGCGCCGTAACGTATTCAAACGGCGTAAAGATAAAACTGACGAACGTAAGCCGGGAGACGATAGATAAATATACCGAGGTCTCATATCAATGCGCCCGTGAAATGGCGTCGGGAGCGGCCGGATATTTCGGCACCGATATCGCCGTTTCGGCTACCGGTTACGCCGGCCCGGGCGGCGGAAACGATAACGACCCCGTCGGCACCGTCTACGTCGGCGTATACGTCCGCGGCAGATGCGACGCGTACAGACTTTACTATAAAGACAAAACGAGAGACGAGATCAGAAACGCCGTCTGCGGATTTGCCGCCTATATGATCGAAAGCGAGGCAAAAAAGCTTTGAAGGACGCGAAGGATCTGAAAAACGCGTGGAAAAAGATTCTTCTTATACTGCTGCTTTTCGCGGTTTTTGAAGCGATATATCAGGGCGCGCTGTATCTTGAAAAAAGATACTTTCCTTACACGCCGGTCTGTATCGTCGTTTTGTTCGTTCTGGTCGGAGCGCTGCTTATACTGTTTATGATACTGAACCGCGGTTTCGACCGAACGAAATATACGGAAAATTCCTTCGACGCGTCGCTTCCGTACGAAAAGCGAAAAGAGCTTGCCGAAAAGTACAATAAAAACAGAGAGAGGGCGAAAACGGTCATCATTTTCTTCATTCCGCTCGCCGCCGTTCTCGCCATCGACATACTCGATCTGAATTTCGATATTTTTGACAAAATAGGAGCATTG
>CACYEW010000032.1 GCA_902773455.1 uncultured Ruminococcus sp. | reverse complement strand
GAGGCTTCGCCAAAACGTTATGATATGAGTTCCGCAAACGTGCCGCAGGCACTCATAACTTGCGAAGCAATCATAACGCGCGTCAGCACTCATAACGTTTTGCGTAAGCGGAACTCATAACTGCCGACTGTCCTTCAGAACAGTCGGCATATGCTCCGGTTTTTTCGGCATTACATCAGATCCGAAAAATATTTTTTCATTTCGTCGGTACTTAAACCGAAATTCGATTTGATGCTTGCGAGCACGTTTTTGTGCCTTACGCCGTCAACTACGTAATCGCGTATCCTCTGAACGTAGTTTCTCCATTTATCGACGGACAGGCCGTATTTCGCGCGATCCTGCGCTATTTCAGGCTCCATCCACGCCATAAACTGATCGATCTTTTCGTTGACCGCCTTTTCGTTAAGCACCGTATGCATAAGCTCCGCGTAGCGCTTTAAGAACATATCCTGAAATTCCGGATTTTTCAAAAGCGAACGGATCAGCGTATGGTGGCCGTTGTTCGGCATGACCTTCTGCAAGCCCTGATCGTGCTGATGATAGAACGCCCAGTCGAGGTCGAAATAGCACCAGTGCCATTTGCCGTCGTCTTCGGTCGACTGATAGAAACGTACGTTTGCAAGATCGAGGTCGCAGACGTAGGAGCGGCAGATATACCAGTCCATAAGGCTTACCGCGTCTATTCTGTCCATAACGTACTTGTATTCGTCCGCTTTTCTCATATCGTGATTGTTCACGTATTTGATAAGAGAATTCCAGTTGCCCGCCGTGCCGGACTGTACGGTACCGTAGGTATGGAGCAGGTTTATCGAATCCTTATCAACACCGAGCTGATGCGCGCAGTAAAGCGTATCGAACCTCTCGCGCAGCCAGTAGATGCCTCTGTATTCGTCGTTCAGATACAGAATGACGGGACGGCAGGCGAGTATTCCGAGATTCGTTTTGCCGTCGAGCAGAGTCGTGCAGAGCTCGTCGCGGAAACCGGTGGATTTGAAATCCTCGCTGCCGCTCTTCAAAAGCAGCGAATTGAACGTAGTGTATTCTCTGTCTTCAAAAAGCGGATAATCAAGTTTGGAAAGGCCGTATTTTGAGCGGAAGCGAAGCTGAAAGTTCTGCTTCTCTTCTTTTTTGCTGTCGTTGCCGTGCAGGCACAGACCGCAGGGCGCCGACCACATTTCCACTCCGTTGTCAGCCATCGTGACGTAGCATTCGTATTCGTAATCTTTGTTTATATGGTTCATTATACCCTTATCGCCGACAAGATACTCTTCTTTGATGGCGACGTTCAGGACCGGGCAGGTATGGTTTATATCGACGAGGTAGAAAAACGAAGTCAACGCGCTCGTTCTGTTTTCGTTCTTGCAGACCGCACGGATCGAGGCGATGTTATCGACCTTGATCGGAGCCTTGTATTCTTTCGATTTTTCGGTCGGTTCGGTACCGTCGAGCGTATAATATATTTTGCCTTCGCCGGAGAGCGTTACGGAAATCGGATGATCGTAAGCGCCGGACGGGAAATTGGCTTCGGGAGTTTTAAGCGCAGACGTATAGCCGTTTTTGTTTGCCGCTCCGGGCGTCGGTTCGGTCATATATACGAGCTTATTGCCGTTTCTGCCGTAGCTTTCGTTCTGTTTGAGATCGCCCGGTACTTTCATAAAATCGGTTATTACGCCCGCATCCGTCGAAAGATAGAGCTTTTCGCCCGACGAGCTGACCTTGAAAGGAGCGTGCCACGCTTTTTCAAGTCCCGAACAGTAGATCACGCAGTATTTGCCGGGTCCGAGTTCATACTCGGGCAGATTGTATTTTTTGAGTTCGCTTTTTTTATCGGAGAGAAAATAACCGTGAAGCTGTACAGCCGAGCTTCCGCCGTTATAAAGCTCGACGATATCGTAATAATTGCCGTCGACGGGAGAGTATTTTTTATTTGACGACATCACTTCGGAAATATAAAGATCGGGGAGCTTTACGGAAGCCTGATACTGTTCAAAGCCTGACTGTGTGTTCGGATAACCGGGCGTGGGATCGGCGCACGGTCCGTCGGCGGAATACGTGCCGTCGCCTATCGACGAATCGTATTTCAAAAAATCCGCGACCACTCCGTTTTTGCACAAAAACAGCTTCGCGCCCTCTTTCGGCAGACGGAAAGGATCGCCGTCGCCGAGCGTTATGACGAGATAGCCTTTTCCCGGTACGGTATAACCGTCGAGCGGATATTTCTTATCCGCTTCCGAATCTCTGTAAAGATAATACGACGTGAGCGTTACGTCCGCGTCCTCGTCGTTGTAGAGCTCCACCCAGTCGTCTGTGGTTCCCATAACGAAGCCGTCGTTGTCAGCCATTACCTCGTTTATCGTGATCTTTCCCGGTTCTTCAAAAGGCTGTTCGGTCCCGCTCTCGTCAGACGTGACGTCTTCTATCGGCGGTATCGTCTCAACTTCGGACGCGATTTGCGTTATTTCGTTTTCAGTCTGCTTGATCTTGTCGGTCGTTTCGGCGACGGTCTGCCTGTCGCAGGAGCAAAACAGGCTCACTACCGTCAGGGCGGCAAGCAGCGCCGCCGTTATTCTGCAAAGCTTCATCATACTCTCCTCGGCTGCGTAAATATCCGTGTTTATTGTAATATTATAATATTTTTTTCGCGCCGTGTCAACATCTTTCGACAAAATTATAAATATTGTTTACCGTATTATAATATGTAATATTATGTAAAGAATGTGATGAAATTTCTGCCGTAAAACAAAAAACGCGGTCGCCCCGCGTTTTTTTGCCCGTATCAGCCGAGTTCCTTTTTAAGCGCTTTGAGAAGCTCTTCCGCTTCCGCTTTGGTCAGAGAAATGCCTTTGGTGGGCTGACCGCTTCTCCATTTACGGATGTCGTATACCGGTTCCGCGTCGCCCCATTTGATCACGTTCAGTTCCTTACTCGAACCGAGCTCCGATTCGCTTAATTTTTTGATCTTTTTGACCAGCTCGTATTTAAGTTCTCTTGCCATTTCGATATTTTCCTTTCCTGTATTTGAGAGTAACTCTCATAATCATAAAGATTATAACATATTCTTATATAAAATGGAAGAGTTTTTGCGTTTTTATTGCTGCGTTTTTTGTAAATTTTCTATAAATCGATATTGATTTTTCGCTATAATTTGTATATTTTCAACATATAGATCGCAGCGTGCTGCGCGGTGATCTGCAAGAAGAAGATAAAAGAATGACAAAGCAAAAGAGCGATCCGGTCGGGTCGCTCTTTCGGTATATTGGTTTTATCGGTAAACGTGAGGAGCGCACGGAGGGCATATCGCGTAGATATATTGCTGAAACGCGGCGATATATTGCCTTGCGGCAATGCGATATGTTCGCTTTCGCGCACGCGATATGCCGGTCTGCGGCCGGTGCGATATGCGGCTTACGCCGTGCTGATTTTATCTTTTCTGCTGGAGAGTATAATGCACGTCGTCGGCTTTTTCTTCGTCTGTATACTTACGGAGAGTGTTTATCGTTTCGCCGTTGTTCCATTTTCTGTCGCCGACGTCCTCGGTCGTACCCATTACGGTTATATTCAGCTGTCTGTGACGGGCTCTTACGTGATCCCAGTCGACGAAATAGATATGCGCGAATTCGCCGCCGTCGAGCACGCCGTCTTTGATCGTCATCACTTCGCTTCTGCCGAAAAATACGGAACGCAGATGACCGTCGGTGTTCATGCTCGTGAAATCGCCCGGTTCGTCGACGTGACGACCGAATTTCAGATGTATCGGGCCGGGGTGACGGTACTGATGCTCTTCGGCGAAATCGGGTATCATTTTTCTCATTATATCGAGCAGATCGTGCTGAAGGTATTCGAGATCGAAGCTGTCGATATCGTGACTGCATTCCTGTATCATGACCGAGCAGGTCGTATGATGCGAGGCGATCGTTACGGTGCCGTTTTTGACGCCGGACGCTTTGACTATCTCGATCACTTCTTTACTTACGTCGTGAAAGGTAGGTACCCAGCCGCGCGACTGAAGCTCGAGTTCTTTTTGAAAAACTTTGAATTCCATTTTTTATTCCTCCGTATCGGTTTTATTCAGCCTTTCTCCGACGGCTCCCGCCGGGTGGATCAAGGCAAACTGTTCGTTTTTAAATCCCGTTTCTTCGATAAGCATCGTTTGAAGAACGTGGAAGATGACCGCGAGAGCGGTGGTCGACGTAGTTCCCTGACAGTTATATCTGTCCGT
>CACYEW010000031.1 GCA_902773455.1 uncultured Ruminococcus sp. | reverse complement strand
TACGCGCAGAGCGACGAAAGAAGGACAGGCTTTGAAACGCACGAAAGCGCCGCGTTATGCTTATACGCGCCGATCAGATTCAGCGCCGCCGCGGCGGCGAATATAAAAATAAAAATATAAGAGATCATATCATTCCTCCGCGCCGTATTCCGTCCGCTCTACTGATATTGTAACCGCGAAATGTGAATATTTCAATATAAGGACCGAAAGACGCCCCGATACGTTTTTCGTTTCTCTGCAAACGCCGGAAATGATCTTCAAATACGTCCGCTCAGTTATACATCGCGAGTTCGATCGAGTCCATGAACTGACACATCGAAAGATTGAAATTTTTATAATCGGCTTCCTTGAATTCATCCGTCAGCGAGATGACCGTGACTCTTACGAGATCGAGCTGATTATAAAACGTGATCATCACCGGCACGTTCAGTATATCGGACATACCGCGGACCGTAAGATATCCGGCTTCTTCGATATTCATTATTTCTTCTTCGCTTCCGGCGTTCACTTCCGATCCGACGCCTGCGTCTCCCGTTAAAATCTCAGTCCCGGTCATATACTGCCTGAGCAGAGCGGCGGCTTTAAGGATATGCTCCCAGCCGACGCGGAAGGTCAGGTTCCATTCGGAAAACAGACATCCGTCACCCTTTTTAACGTCAATCAGCTTCATATTTGCCTCCTCAGCAGCATTTTTACGGCGGGATACGCTTTACGCGCCGCTGCGGATATTATATCATATCGCCGGATCGTTGTCAATAGTCCGGGCAGCACGTACAAAAAAAGCACTTGACATAAAATTAAAAAAGTGATAAAATCGATATGAACGGATCGATTTGCTCCGTAAATCAAGAACGATCTGAAAATACCCGATACCGGAGGAAACAAATGAGAATAATGATCAGAAGACTGACCGTGCTTCTGCTTGCCGCGCTGATGCTGTTCGGATCAGCGTGTTCGCAGGAGGCGCCCGCCGTCACCGGAGGGATAACGACGGAAAGACCCGAGCCCGCGACCGAAGCCGCGACCGAAGAAACGGAAGACAGAAGCGTACCGCAGACCGGTACTTTCTCAAATACTACGATGCTGGAGTTCGATATGCAAAAAACGGATCTTATTGAAAAAAACATAACCGAAGAGTACGAATTCGTCTCGACGAAAGAATCGGGCGCGGTGTTCGCCATAGGCGAGGGAAAGGCGAAGGGCAACGTTATCTCGCTCAATCCCCACACCGTCGCTTCGGTCAACGTCGGAGTGAAGTTCAACGAAAACGTTACGGCGAAATACAGGTTCCGTCTGAAGGCGAGCGATCAGACCGCAGATTACAACGCTCTGTATTTCGGTCTGCGCCTCGAAAGCACGGGCTCGGCGCCGAACCACGAATCGGCGCGCGTCTGGATCCTTATGAAAGACAAAAAGATCGGCATACGCACGGGCAAATGGCCGGGCTGCACAATGGTGACCTCGCCCGTGGACTTCGCCGAAGGCGTGACCGTTTATTTTGAAGACGACCCCGTATCGAACGTCGTTACGGGATACTACGATAAAGACGGCGAACAGGCGCCGTTATGCAGACTCGTCATAACCGAAGGCAGGATCGAATTCTATCTGCCGGGCAGCGAAAAGCCGGATATCTCGGACAGGATCTCCGTCGCGGTCGCAAAAACGGGTTATTCGCGTATATGGTCGCACCATACCGAGGACGCCATGACGGTTTCCGATATAAAGATCTCCGGCTCGGCTACCGTCGCGACGACCGAACCCGTGGATATGCTCGATTCGCGCGACGTTTTCTCCGATACGTGGGTAGCGACGGACGACGTCGGCAGATCCGCGCCGACCGGCGCCGATACTCCCGCCGCAAACGACAGAAAAGTCGGTATGTTCTATTTCATGTGGCATAACGCGACAAGAAAGGGGCAGAATCCGCTGTTTGACCATACCGCCGCGTATCTTTCGGGCGGAGTCGATTCCGTCTGGGATCTGATACCGAAGGGCAATCTCGGATTTGCTCATTACTGGGCTGAACCTTATTTCGGCTATTACAATTCTGACGACGAATGGGTAATACGCAAGCACGCGTATATGCTCACCGAGGCGGGAGTGGACTTCATCTTCGTCGACGCGACGAACGGTATAGTCTACGAGCGCAGTCTCGAAGCTCTGCTCCGCGTATGGAGCAAAATGAGAGCGGAGGGACAGAACACTCCGCAGATCTGTTTCCATTGCGGCAACGACGACACGAACGCCGCCGCTTCGCTCAATTTCCTCTGGAACAATTACTATTCCGTCGGCAAATACAAAGATCTCTGGTTCTTCCTCGACGGCAAGCCGCTCATATTCTATCCCGATTCGCTCGGCAAAAAGATTTCGTCCGATATGAAGGATTTCTTCACCGCGCGACAGAGCTGGGCGAACACTGACGACAGCTGGTACGCCTCTAAAAAAGGCAAGGGACGCTGGGCGTGGGCGGATATGTACCCGCAGAAGCCGGGACTTTCGCCGAAGGGCGACGTCGAGCAGATGATCGTAATGTGCGGCTTCTGGGCAAACGGAAGCTACGGTACGAACGCCGGCAGAAGCTACACGTACAAAAACGGCATACCGTCGTACGAGGGCGACTGGGATTTCGGATACGCGCTTTTGCATACGACGTCGGGACTCGGGCTCGCTTATCAGGAGCAGTTCGATCTCGCGCTCGAAACCAATCCTCCGATAATAATGATAACCGGCTGGAACGAGTGGTGGGCAGGCCGCTGGGGCAGCTCGTCTAACAACCCCGCGCAGGGACAGACGATCTGCAACGAATACGTGGTAGATCAGAGCAATCCGAAATATCAGTGGTATTACGTCGACAACTTCAACACCGAATACTCGCGCGACCTCGAACCGATGTCCGGCGGATTCAACGACAACTATTTCTATCAGACGGTACAGAACGTCAGACGTTACAAAGGCTCGAGGACAGTCGACGCCGCGTTCGGTCAATGGGCGATAGATATAAAGGGCGATCACGGTCAATGGAATATCGTCGGACCGGAATTCCGCGATTACAGGGGCGACACGGCGCACAGAAATATGTTTTCATACGTCGGTAATTTCACCTACGAAAACTATTCCGGAAGAAACGATATCGTGACCTGCAAGGTCTCGACGGACGCTCTGAATACGTATTTCTTCGTCGAATGCGCCGGCGATATCACCGCCGCCGAGGGAACGAACTGGATGAACCTCTTTATAGACGCCGACTGCAGCGAAAAAACGGGCTGGTACGGCTTCGATTACGTCATAAACCGCGACAGAAGCTCTGAGAAGGTCTCGGTCGAAAAATTCGTAAACGGCACGTGGCAGACCGAAAAGATCGGCGAAGCCGAATACGATCTGCGCGGAAAAATACTTCAGGTCAAGATACCGAAAACGCTTCTGCCGCTCGGAGAAACGTTCGATTTCAAATGGGCTGACAACTCGGTCGACGACGGCGATATAATGAAATTCCTCGATCAGGGCGACGCCGCCCCGTCGGGACGCTTCAAATACCGTTTCACGACGGTAAAGTCCGAAGTCAAGACGCCCGCCTGCCTTACGCCCGATATGACCGTGCTCAAAGCCGGTTCGTATTACGCTTTCGCGGACGGCAAGCAGGTAAGGCTCGACGCGTCGAGCACGAAAGCCGTGATGCTCGGCAGAGACGGCAAATTCTACGTTCCGAAGAGCTTTGCCGAAAAAGTGCTGAAGCTGAACTGCGACGGTCTTGAAACGTACGAGCATTACGGTATATCCTACGTGATGCCGGTCGAAGCGCTTTCCGCGGCGGGAAAAACGGTGACGTTTTCCGCGGAAGGTTTAGCCGTGATATCGGACGGACCCGTTGATGAAAGCACGCTGACGGTACTGTACCGCGCGCTTATGTAAAGCTTGATCCTGTAATTAAAAGAGCTTCCGCCCTCTAGCGAAAGCTCTTTTTTGTGTTCGCTTTTTCAGTTATCGAGGATCGCGACTTTACCGCTCTGTATATCGTATATCGCGCCGACGACGGTAACGCCGGCGCCGCAAAGCGCTTCTTCGGCGTCTGCGACTCCCTGCCTGACGTTTTTCACGCACGCTCGGTACGGATCGGTCTCGTCTCCGACGGCGTTTTTGATACGCTTCGTTACGACGCCGACGGCTCCTTCGAATTCGCCGTGCAAAGCGGCGTTCACCGCTCCGCAGCAGGTATGACCCAAAATCACGACGGTATCTGTGTGAAGATGACGTACCGCGTACAGTATGCTCGCCGTTTCGGAAGCTCCGATAACGTTTCCGGCCGTGCGGATCACGAAAAGCTCGCCTATCCCTGCCGAAAATATCGCTTCCGGTATGACCCGGGAATCGGAACATGTAACTATCACCGCGTAAGGCTTCTGAGCGCTTGCGGTCTCTTCTCTTCTTTTTTCCGATACGTTTCCGCAAAATCCGCCGCTTTCGGCATACGCGCGGTTCGCTTCGATCAAACGCATTAAAGTCTCATTCATAAAGATACCTCTTTCCGTATCGTATTTCACTTTTTTGCAAAACGAGCGTCAGAACAGCTGACCGGGGAGCTTCAGCTTCTGCTTCGGCGGAAATCCTTTGTCGAATTCCTCAACGTCGGAATCATCCACGTAATAACCCTTCGGAGTCTGATAAACGCCGGTCACGCCGTCAAGATAACCTTTGATCAGTTCCCTGCACAAAAAGAACGAGTCGTCCGCTCCTTCCGGCAGGTCGTGATAGCGGATCCTGAAATTTCGCGCGTAGTCAAATCCGCTTTTGCCGTAAAAGCCGATATTGCCCTCAAAAAGTACCGCGCCGTAACCGAGCGAAGCCGCTTTTTCGAGAGAATGATCCAGCAGCTTTTTACCGTAGCCTTTGCGTTTAAGCTCAGGCGCGATGCATATGGGTCCCATCGTCAGAACGGGAACCGTCCTTCCGTCGTCGGCGTTGATAACGGTTTTCATAAACATATTCTGCCCGATAAGCTGACCGTCCCTCTCCATAACGAAATCAAGTTCCTTTATGAAAGCCGGATCGTCCCGAAGCACGTGCATGACGTAGTGCTCGCTGCATCCCGGGCGGTAAACGTTCCAGAATGACTCTCTTATGAGGTTCTCGACCTTTCTTTGATCTTCTTTCTTTTCAGACCGTATCAGATAATCACAATTCATATAATTCTCCTTTTCACAATAAATCGCTTTTCTTCTCCCGTCCGGCGCCGGTCGGGAAGCCTCGTCATCCGTTTTGCTGCACGACGCCCGGAAAACGTTAATTCGTCTTAATCATGCCCCCGGTAAATACTATACCACACGTCAAGCCGGAATGCAACCGTATTTTGAAAAAATCACGGAAATTTCCGATACGGCGTATACGTTCGGCGTCTGCGCTTTTCGTTTGCGCCGGACGGATATGCGCCGCAAGAAGATAATATTTTACAAAACCTCTTGATTTTTGTATCGCGCTATGGTATAAATTAAGTGTAATCTATATACGGACGGATCGGCCTGTCCTCCCGTAAAACAGGGAGGCTCAAAACAAAAACCGTTTCCGGCGGGTCAAAAATCCGAATAATATAAAGAAAGGATATTTTTTTCTGTAAAAAAGCGCATTACGCTTTGAAACAGACCGGTGAGGCGGAAATATGAAAAGTTTGATCGAAATCAGAAAGATCAGTATTACGGAGCTCGGAACCGACGCGATCGTAAACGCGGCTAACGAACACCTTGCCGCCGGAAGCGGCGTTTGCGGGGCGATATTCAGCGCCGCGGGATATGATGAATTGCAAAAAGCGTGCAGCGCCGCCGGTCATTGCGACACGGGAAAAGCCGTGATAACTCCGGGATTCAAATGCAAATCCAAATACATCATCCACGCCGTAGGTCCCGTATGGCGGGACGGAAACCACGGCGAGCCGGAGCTTTTGAGAAGCGCGTATATAAACTCTCTCATGCTTGCCGTTAAGAACAAATGCAGATCGATAGGTTTCCCGCTGATCTCATCCGGCGTTTACGGTTATCCCGTGCAGGACGCGTGGCATGAGGCTTTGTCGGCTTGCAGATCATTTCTTGACGGGCACCCCGACGTTTGTATCGACATCGTTTTTGCCGTGCTGAACGACGACTTACTGACAGAGGGGATCAAAGCGTTCAAGTCAAGCGGCGCGTCAAAATACAAGATCGCGGACAAAAACGACTGGAATACCAAAGAAATGCCCCGGAGCCGCGATACGTTTATCCTTCGCAGAAAGTTCACCCCCGCTCAAACGGAAGCTTTGAAAAGAGGTCATATCCCGCAGGAGATGGAAGACAAATGGTTCTGGTATACGGAAAACGGCAAGCTGTTCGCTCACAGAAGCTGGACGGGCATCTGTATTTACATAATCGAATTTAAAGGCGAC
>CACYEW010000030.1 GCA_902773455.1 uncultured Ruminococcus sp. | reverse complement strand
TTTTGCTTATTATACCAAAGCGGAGGCGGCAGGTCAATATGTTTTTTTATTATTTTCGGCAAAAACCGTTCCTTCTTGCTCAGTCAGATACCGCCATTTTCCCTGCGGAAGCGACGGATCGAGTGAAATTCCGCCGAATTTCGTGCGTGCGAGCCGCACGATCTTGTTGCCGACCGAGGCGAACATACGCTTTATCTGATGATATTTGCCCTCGTGAAGTATTATGATTCCTTCTTTTTCGCCGGTCATTTTTATTTCGCACGGTAAAGTTTCGGTGCCGTCCGCAAGCGTCGCACCGCCTCTCAAAGTATCGAGATCTGCTTCGGATATCGGATCGGCGAGCGCGAATTCGTATTCCTTTGAAACGTGGCGCTTCGGCGAGAGCGCATTGTGCGCCGATGTGCCGTCGTTGGTTATGATAACGAGCCCCGTCGTATCTTTATCGAGCCTGCCGCAGACGAAAAGACCGAGTTTCAGAAGCTTCTGATCTATCAGCTCGAAAACGATACTGCCGCCCGGCTCGTCGTTTGAGCAGACGTAACCTTCCGGCTTGTTGAGCATTATATAGATATATTTCTTATAGTTTATCCGCTCGCCTTTGTACGCGATCGCGTTTTTTTCCGGATCGACCTGAAATGACGGATCTTTGATAACCGTCCCGTCCACCGATACGAGTCCGGCTCTGCACGCTTTGGCGCACTCGCTTCTCGAAAGCGTCGCCGTGTTTGAAAAAAACTTGTCAAGTCTCATTTTATCACCCCGCCGTATTTTATCACAAAAGCGGAGTTTTGTCAATCCCGAATAAAACGCCGGGGCACGGTCAAAAATACGCGGGGGTGATATTACGGACGATCCGAGAATATATAACATTTACGTCAGAAATCACGCGAAAAAGTCGGATACGCTCTTATGCTGTATAAAAGCTTTTTTCGCAGGCGGGCTCATATGCTGTATCGGCGAGGGATTTTTCGATCTGTATTCGTTTTCCGGATGCGGCGACGATACGGCTTCGGCGCTCGTTTCGATGACGCTTATCTTCATCACGGCGATCCTTACCGGCGCCGGAATATTCGATAAGATTGCAAAGCACGCGGGAGCCGGTACGCTCGTGCCGATAACGGGATTTGCGAACGCCATGATCTCGCAGTCGATAGACGCAAAATGCGAGGGCTTTATCAACGGCGTGGGCGCTAAAATGTTCACGGTCGCAGGACCCGTGGTCATATACGGCACGGCTTGCAGCGTGATATACGGGATAATTTTCTATATTATTTCACTGTTTTGATTTTTTGCTTGACTTTTCATTTCGCTTACGGTATAATAAATAATGAAGTAAAACTATCGGAGGCAATATGAAAAAACTAATTTCGATCATAAGTATTGCGCTCGTCGCGGCGACGCTTTTTTCGGCGGCCGTATTCGCCGACGGCGATACGTACGACGTGAACGCTTATCCGAACCAGGGCGAGGGTTCCGCCGTGCAGGTCCCTCTCGGCTCGGTTTATGGTGTAAGGCTCCGCGTCAACGCGCCGTTCTGCGGCGTTTCGATGCGTCTGAGCACTTATCTGAAAAAAGACTCGGTATCTACGCTGTCGGTCTACAAATGGGATACGGATTATGAAACCACGGTCGGATCAAAGCCTTTGGCTTCCAACAAGTTCGATCCCGTAAACGACAACCTCAAGCACTCTGTGACTTTCGACGAGCTGCCCGCGGGAGAGTATTTCATCTGCGCGAGAAACGACAATTCGCAGCTCGCCGTATGGCAGTGGAGCGGCAACTCCGCCGGAAAGGGTCTCGTATACGTCGACGGATCCGAATCTTCGGCTGACCTCAACGTCACGGTCACCTTCACGCAGAAGGTCGACGAACCTTTTTCAGCCGTACAGACGGCAAATCCGATCACGGGCGACCATAAAGCTCCGGACGAATACGTTCCGACCGCGGAAGACGCGGTGATAGCCCGCGCGGCGAACCCGAGCACGTGGGTGGCGACCGACGAGCTCGGCAGGACTTTACCTACCTACGCCGACGTCGGCGGCGAACGCGAGGACCGCACGGTCGCGCTGTTTTACTGGTCGTGGCACGTCTCGCAGGACAGCGGCGAGCCTCTTAACATTCAGAAATTCGTCGAGCAGTACCCCGAGGCGAAAAACGATTACTCTTTCTCCAAATGGCCCAAGAGAGCAACGGTCAATTTCTGGAACGAATCCATCTTCGGCTTCTATAAAACGAACGACAAATGGGTGCTCAGAAAGCACGCCGAAATGCTTGCCAACGCCGGAGTCGACGTGATATTCTTCGACAACACGAACGGCACCTTTACGTTCAAAGACAGTTATAAATTCATATTCGAGACCTTCCAGGAGGCTCTCGACGACGGCGTCGACGTACCGAAGATATCGTTCCTTCTTCCGTTCGGCGACGACAAGAACAAGAATACCGATAAGCAGCTGCGTTCGATCTATCAGGATATATTCCTGAAAAACAAATATCAGAAGCTCTGGTTCTACTGGGACGGCAAGCCCATGGTGATGGCTCACCAGAGTTACGTGGACGCAAGCGACCTGCTCGGCAAGGAGATAAGAAAGTTCTTCACGTTCCGCGGCGGTCAGCCCGGTTATCTCGTGGGAGGCACCGACTACAACACGTGGGGCTGGCTCTCCACTTATCCGCAGGCTGTGTATCATTCGAGAAGCGAAAAAAAGGTCGTCGAGCAGATGACCGTCGGCGTTGCGGTGAACCATAATGCGAAAACGCATCAGATCACGGCTATGAACGGCGAGAACGTCATCGGCAGAACGTATACCTCAAAAGGCTACGATACCCGTGAAAACGCCGTTTGCCTCGGCGCGAACTTCGAAGAACAGTTCGAATACGCGCTCCAGGTCGACCCGAGAGTAATATTCATCACGGGCTGGAACGAATGGATCGCCGGCAGATACGAAAAATGGCCCGATTCCGGAGCGGTCGTAAAGAACGCGTTCCCCGATGAGTTCAACGACGAATTCTCGCGCGATATCGAGCCGAGCAAAGGTCAGCTCCGCGACAACTACTATTATCAGATGGTCTCGTACATAAGAAAGTACAAGGGCTGCGCTGAACAGCCGAAGGCGAGCGAAGCGAAGACGGTCGATATCAAAGGCGGCGCGGATCAGTTCGCGAACGTAGGACCGTACTACGTCGCATACCCGAACAACACGTTCGACCGCGACGCCAAAGGCTACGGGTCGTATTATTACAAAGACAGCTCGGGCAGAAACGACTTCGTCGGCGCGAAGGTAGCCCGCGACGCTGAAAACCTGTATTTCTACGTCGAGTGTCAGAACGACATAACCCCGTACACCGATCCGCTCTGGATGAATCTTTATATCGACTGCGAAGACGGCTGGGGCTGGGAAAGCTTCGATTACGTAATAGGCAAAAAACCCGCGGCGCAGGACAAAGCGTATCTTGAAAAATTCACCGGCACCGGCTACGAGACCGCGGCGGTATGCGATATAAGCTACGCCGTGAACGGCAAAACGCTCATTATGAGCCTACCGAAATCCGCCCTCGGCATAAGCGGCGAAGACTACACCGTCAATTTCAAATGGACCGATAACGTTCAGGATGAGGACGGCAGCGGCGCTTTCAAGGGCGAGATACTCGACTTTTACCGCACGGGCGACGCTGCGCCGGGCGGCAGATTCAAGTACAGCTTCACGGCGACGTCCGACGGCGCATCTCAGACAGGCACCGAAAAGGTGACCGAAACCGCTCCGGCTCCCGTGCAGACGGAACCCTCCACCGCTCCGTCAAACGTCACCGATAAGGCTCCCGCAGGCGAAGATCCGGCCGAAAACAAAGGCTTGTCGCCGGTCGTCATCGCGATCATCGCCGCCGCGGCGGTAATAATCGCCGCAGCCGCGATACTGCTGATCCTTAAGAAGAAAAAGAAATAATTGCACTCCTTTCCGCCGGGAAACGTTCCCGGCGGATTTTTTTATTTTTTTCAAAAAAAGACTTGACATTTGCGATTTGATTTGATATAATGGCAAGGCTATCGAAAAAACGCTGCTATGGCTCAGTCGGTAGAGCACATCCTTGGTAAGGATGAGGTCATCAGTTCGATTCTGATTAGCAGCTCCAGAAAAGCCTCGCAGCCGCGAGGCTTTTTCAGTGAAGCGCGCTTCGGCGCGCGGAAATGAAGCTCCGCGCGTACCGTTCATCGCCGCCCGTTCATATCATTCGCGGCGCATCGCAAAAAGCAAAAAAAGCCGGCGCATAAATCACGGCCGTCGGTCAATCCGGAGGTAAAAAATGTCTGATCTTCACGAAATCGTTTCAGGTCTCGAAGCTCTCATTTCGGGCGTGCCGCACAGGATCGCGAACCTCGCGAACGCCGCGGCGTATATTTACAACACTTTCGACGATATAAGCTGGGCGGGATTTTATATCCTTGAAAACGGCGTTCTCGTGCTCGGACCGTTTCAGGGCAAACCCGCCTGTATCGAAATAATGCCGGGCAAAGGCGTATGCGGCGCGGCGGTGCAGACGAAGACGACTCAGGTCGTTTACAACGTTCACGAATTTCCCGGTCATATCGCCTGCGATCCCGATTCGCGCTCGGAGACGGTCGTACCGCTTTACAAAGACGGGGCGATTTACGGCGTTCTCGATCTCGACAGCAAGACCGTCGGCAGATTCACCGACGAAGATAAAACCGTTTTCGAAGCGCTCGCCGCGGTGATCGAAAAAGCGCTGTAAAAAGCGATCCGCGGTACAGCCGCGGTATACGCCGCCTTTAATTATCCGGCGGCGTTTTTTGTTTTTCGGTAATTTTGCACATATCGGAGCCGTTTTTTTGGATAAATAACTATTGACTTTTACGCTGCCGTGTGCTACAATTAAACTGTAATCATATAATGTATTTGCCGGGAGGCAAATACGGAAAGGAATGAATATATGAAAAAAGCATTGAGAATTCTGGCTCTCGCGCTCGTCGTAATGATGATCGCAAGCGTATTCGCGGCGTGCGGCGAAAAGACTCCCGCTCCCGATACGACCCCGTCTACCAAAGCTCCGGAAAACAAGACCGAAGCGCCGACCGAAGCGCCGACAGAGGCTCCCACCGAAGCCGTCGTAACGGAAGCTCCGACGGAAGCGGCGACCGAAGCGCCGGTGGAAGAAAAGTGGTACGACTTATACGTATGGTCCTTTGACAATCCCGCCGATCTCGGCTGGTACGCCACCCACAGCACCACGATCGAAGCCGGTGAAGACGGCTCGTTGATCTGCACGATCGACGGTGACGACCCGCATATCACGTCGAGCAAGCTCAAAGCAAAGATCAGCTGCGACGATATCGAACGTATCGTTATCCGCGTGAAGAACGTATCCGAAAGCTACGGCGCTCAGATGTTCTTCAACGCAACGAAAAAGGGCGGTCCGACCGAAGATTTCTCTCATAAGTTCGATTACGAATTCACGGCTGAAGACAGTGAAGACGGTGAAGGCCAGTGGGAAGAAGTCATCATCGACACGTGGGAAGTCAACGGATGGGACGAAGGTCTCGGCAATTTCAAAGACATCCGCTTCGACTACGTCGACGGCGGCGAGGGCGTAGTTTATATCGACTACATCAAGCTCCAGACGACCAACCCCGATAAGGCGATAAAAGAAGGCGAAGATACCGCTCCTCCGGAAGTCGATCCCCGCGCCGGCAAGACGGTACTTTACAAAGTCGACTTCACGACGATCAACGCTGAAAACGCATGGTTCAGCGCCGACGAACATGAAGAGGGCGCCGAATCGAGCGACGAAATGTTCGTGTTCTCGGGCGCCGTATCTCCCGATTCCGCGGTTGAAAACGATTACTTCAAATGCATAATCACCGGCAACGACCCGTTTGTCAAATGCCCGGCGATCGATATCGACCTTGCCACGGAAGGCGTTGCCTGCATCGTTATAACGCTTTGCAACAGAGCCGGCGGCAAAAACGTAGCCGGTCAGTTCTTCTATACCTCCGACGGCAACCCCGACTGGTCCGAAAAAGGCTCCGAACACCTTGCTTACGCTAATTCCGGCGACGAAAACACGACGTTTGAAGAGATCATCCTTACGTTCGAAGAATCCGAGTGCTGGTCAGGCTCTCTGTATCAGCTCAGATTCGACCCGTCCGAAGCTGAAAGCGGCGAAGTCTGGATCAAGAGCATCGAATTATACGGCTGATAAAACGCATCGAAAGGCTTTCGGGAAACCGAAAGTCTTTTTTTATACTTGACAAAATGTGACAAAGCGGTTATAATTACCATATATCAATATGAAAGCGTTTTTTTATGAGTAAAAGAAATCATATAGCCGACGCGTTTTTCGACTGCGTTTCCGCGTTTTCGGAAAGCACCGGCGCCTGTACGTTCGACAGCCGCGTCGAACGCGGCGGAAAAGACGGCAAAGGCGAGCTTGAAAAAATGGTCTGCCTTGCCGGTTATGAAAAATACGATATCGAATATACTTACTTTGTCCGTTCGCCTCTCGTTTCGAGCATCGTAAGCATTTTCGACGTGCGCGTCATTTTCGACAGGCGGAGACCCGAGATCAAATATTCGCTTTACGACGTGATGTATATAATGGATCCGGACAATTTCAGGTGTTACCATTTTTCTTTCATCGAAACGCCGGAACGGATGAAAAAGATATTCGCTTCGATAGAAAGCGACCTTCGCGTATTTCTTGCGAGGCTTGAAATAATCGCGTCGCAGAAGCCGGCTCTCGACGATTTGGAAGATAAATTCAAGGACGGAGTGAACAGCTTTTTCGGGTACGATATTTTCACAAGCGAGGATGATTCCGCCCCCGGTCACGATCTTTATATCTCCGCTCTCGAGCATTATTACGCGCTGAGCGACAGTTTTTACGAATCGAAGGCTTACGCTCTGTTTCTTGCCGGCAAATACAAAAAAGCGTACGCCGGTATGTGCAAATACAGAAAAAAGACGTATTATCAGGTGCGTCTTTCATCGTTCATATCGGTAGACCGGGAGAAATACGACGCGGTCGCCGAAGGCTGCAATAGCGTATACGACGCCGCGGAGATCAACAAATATCAGAATCTGCGGATCATACTCGGCGCATTGATACTGTTCATTCCTCTGTTGTTTTTACACGTAGGAGCTCATTTTCTTTACGCGAAGCTGATCTTTTCCGGCGCTTTATGGAGCACCGCGTTCACCCTGCCGGCGGCTTTCGGATCCGCTCCGTTCGTTTTTCCGTTTTCCGTGGCGCTGAGTTATATATTCAACCGGTTCACGATCAAGCTCGTTTCGAAGAAAAAACGCGCGTATCTTAAAAATCTCGAGAGCGTAGCCGCGCCGTTTTCAAGAAGCGGCTGCGCAAGGGTGCTCATATTCGTACTTCTGACGTTTTTGATCCTCACTTCTCTTCTTAACGTCAATTCCTTCACGGCGTTTTTCGAAGACGGATTCAGATATAAAACGTCGCTGACGGATATATCGGGCGTATACTATTCTTACTCCGATATAAGCGAGCTGGTGCTTGTGAAGGGCAGGTACGATCAGTTCGGAAAATACGAGGAATTCCCGTCGTACGTGATAATAATGAAAAGCGGCGTCG
>CACYEW010000029.1 GCA_902773455.1 uncultured Ruminococcus sp. | reverse complement strand
ATGAAAATATTCCTGTTTATGCCGATATAGTCGTTTACGTTCACCGTAAAACCGTCAGTAAGCGGTATCTCTTCATAAGGCACGCCGTTATATTCGGCGAAAACAGGGTAAAAGCCGTACGTTATATCGGGAAATACCGCCGGATGACCGTCGTCGCAAAACGCCGCGAAAGCGAAATTCAAAACCTCGTCGGAGCCGTTTGTGAATATTATTTCGTCTTCGGAAACTCCGAGCGCCGCCGCCGCCGTTCTGACCAGCTCCGTACATTCGGGATCCGAATAAAGCTCCAGCTTTTTCGCCTCTTCGCACGCGTATTTTACCGCGAGAGGCGACGGCGGATACGGCGATTCGTTCGTATTGAGTTTTATATACTTCATATCCTTCGGCTGTTCGCCCGGTACGTACGGGGTGAGAGAGCCGAACTTTTTACTGAAAAAAACGCTCATTTATCTTCTTCCGTTCTTATGACCGCGCTTTTCGCGTGGGCTGTGAGTCCTTCCGCCCGCGCAAAATACGCTACGTCGCTGGCGACCTTGCGGAGGGCTTCTTCCGTATAATATGAGAATTGCATTTTCTTTACGAAATCGTCGACGGAGAGCGGGCTTGAAAACCTCGCCGTGCCGCTCGTCGGCAGAGTGTGGTTCGGTCCGGCGTAATAATCGCCGAGCGCTTCGGGGCAGTTTCTGCCGAGAAACACCGAACCGGCGTGACGTATGAGCGAAAGCATGGCAAACGGATCGTCGACGCAAAGCTCCAGATGCTCCGGAGCTATGGCGTTAGCCACCTCTGCGGCCTTGATCAGATCGTCCGTTATTATGATCTTGCCGTTACTGTCTATCGACGCGCGGGCGATCTCCGCCCTTGAAAGCAGAGGTATCTGCTTTTCTATCTCAGCGCTAACCGCAAAGGCGAGCTCTTCGCTGTCGGTTATCAGCACCGCGGAAGCCATTTTGTCGTGCTCCGCCTGCGAGAGCAGATCGGCGGCAAGATGCGACGGAACGGATTTTCCGTCCGATATTATCATTATCTCGCTCGGACCCGCTATCATATCTATCGATACCGCGCCGAAAACCTGTTTTTTAGCCTCAGCCACGAACGCGTTGCCGGGACCGACTATCTTATCGACCTTCGGCACGCTTTCCGTGCCGAAGGCGAGCGCCGCTATCGCCTGCGCTCCTCCGACCTTGAATATCTTATCTACGCCCGCGATATCGGCCGCCGCGAGTATAACGGGATCGATCTTCCCGTCTTTACCGGGCGGGGTGACCATGACTATCTCTTTCACTCCGGCTGTTTTCGCCGGTATCGAATCCATCAGCACGGTGGAAGGGTACGCCGCCGTGCCGCCGGGTACGTATATACCGGCGCGGTCGACGGGTATGACCTTCTGACCTATGATAACGCCGTCTTCGCCTTTGATCTCAAAGCCTTCGCGGACCTGCTTTTCGTGAAATCTTCTGATGTTTTCCGCGGCTTTGTTCAGTATCCGCAGAAATTCCGCCGGCACCGAATCCGCCGCTTCTTTTATTTCTTCCTTTGTGACGGCAAGCGACGAAAGCTTCGCTTTATCGAACTTTTCCGTATAGTATAACAGCGCTTTGTCGCCGTTTTTCCTGACGTCGGCTATTATATCCTTTACCGTACCGGCGACGTCCGTTTCCGGCGCCGACCGCGAGAATATCTCTTTTTCAGGCACGCTGACGAATTTCATTATCTTTATCATGTCCGCTCCCCGACGATCTTTCCGAGCGCGCGTACCAGCGCGTCCGTCTCGTCGCTTTTGAATTTGTAATTCGCCTTGTTCGCGATCAGCCTCGCGCTGATCGGCACTATCTCTTCGATCACGGCAAGGTCGTTTTCCCTCAGCGTGGTCCCGGTCTCGACGATATCCACTATCACGTCGGAAAGTCCGAGCACCGGCGCAAGCTCTATCGAACCGTTGAGTTTTATCACGTCTATGTCTCTGCCCTTTCCGAGATAATACTTCTCGGTGATATTCGTGAATTTGGTCGCTACACGCAGGGTTTTGCCGGTATCGTCGCGGAAATCCTTTTTGCCCGCGACCGCCATTCTGCATACGCCCTCTTTCAGATCGAGAAGCTCGTAAACGTCGGGCTCGTATTCGAGCAGTATGTCTTTGCCCGCCACGCCTATATCCGCGGCGCCGCGTTCAACGTATATCGCCACGTCCGACGGTTTCACCCAGAAGTATCTCACGCCCGTTTCTTCGCTTTCGAAGATCAGCTTTCTGCTGTTTTCTCTTATCGACGGGCATCCGTAACCGGCTTTTTCGAACGTATCGTATATTTTTTCGCCGAGTCTGCCTTTCGGCAGAGCTATATTCAGATATTTATTCAACCGTTTTCACCTCGCCGCCGCAGATTTTCATTGTTTTTTTGCTTCTTACGTTGTCTTTCGATCTTCTGACGCTTACCGTATATCCCTCTTTCACGAGCAGATCGACGTTTTTCATCAAAACCCCGATATCGTCTTCATCCGAATACAAAAGCAGTACGTCGCAGTCGTAGCCGTCTTTTCCGCCGTTCAGCTGATCCAGCAGATCGAGATACACGGCGAAGCCTATCGCTTCGGAGCTTCGCTTCATTTTCGCCATGAGCCTGTCGTACTGACCGCCCGAAAGCACCGCCGCCGGCGCTCCCTCGACGTAGCCTTTGAAAACGAAGCCGTTATAATAGTGTATATCGTCGACGACCGAAAGATCGACCGTCACCTTATCTGCGTACCCTGTAACGGAAACGGCGTTCATTACGCGGCTGAATTTCGAAAGCGTTTCGTTTGCGACCGCGCCGCAAAGCAGTTTTTCGATCTCTTTTACCGCCTTTTTCGCCTCGCACCTTATACCGAGCAGTTTTTTTATCAGCTCAAAGCCTTCTTCGTCTGTAAGCGACCGAAGCCCGTGCAGATTTTTCTCACCGATCAGACCGAAAGCCTCTCTCCGCTTTTCTTCTCCCACGCCGATAAACTCGAGCGTCTGACTCAGAATATCGAGATCGGATACGCATAACACCGCGTTTTCCGAAAGCGCTCCGAGGCTGGCGGCGGCAAGCGTCAAAGCTTCGGCAATACAGTATTCGTCGATATCGCCGATACATTCGAGCCCCACCTGCATTATCTCTTTGAAGTTCTTCGTGCTTTTCGATACGCGGTAAACGTTTTCGTTATAGTAAAGCTTCTGTACGCCTTTGCCGTCGCACGTGTTTTTTACGATCGAAAGCGTGACGTCCGGCTTCAGCGCCATCAGCTTGCCGTTTCTGTCCGTAAAGGTTATGACTCCGTCGGATATGAGAAAATCCTTGTTTTTCGCGTAAAGATCGTATTCTTCGAATTTGCTCATTTTATAACGGCAATAGCCGTATCTGTCGTAAAGCGCGTTGAGCGCCGACGTGATATCGTTATTCATTTCCGTCTTCTCCGTTCAGCCTTTTTATCGCGGTAACGTATCCGCCCGCGCCGTAATTGTAACACTTGCTGACTCTGCCGACGGTCGCCGTACTCGTTTCCGCCTGGTCGCAGATCTGCTGGTAGCTTTTGCCCTCCGAAAGAAGTATCGCAACGTCGAGCCTCTGAGCCATATCGCGTATCTCCTTTACGGTGCATAAGTCTTCAAAATACGCGTAGCACTCCTCTACCGTTTTAAGATTCAGTATCGTCTCAAAGAGACGGTCTATCGACTTTGAATGTATATTCATCAGAATTTCCCTCCGCTTTAATACTTTATCAATTTAGCACTTTATCGCGATAAAGTCAATAGATATTTCTTATGTTTTACATTTTATTCATATTTAAAAGCCGCCCGGCGCCATACGCGCCGAACGGCTTCGTTTATTACCGTTTTTCCGCTTTCATGCATTTCTCACGGCACGATCCGCAGGATGAACAGCCGCAGCAGCAGCCTTTTTTGCGTTTCTTTATTATAACATATACCGCAAAAGCGACGGCGGCGGCGATAAGAACGATCAAAAGAATATCAAATATATTCATATTATGCTTCCTTAACCGATACCGGCAAGCATACCGATCAGCCTTACGGTAAGCGCCGCCAACCAGGCGATCCCGCATTGCCATATCACGACGTACAGCGCCCATCTGCGCCCGAGTTCACGGCGTATCGACGCGACCGCGGCGACGCACGGCGTATAGAGCAGGCTGAACACGAGAAGCGAAGCCGCCGAAAGCGTACCGATCGCCGCGGCGATGCCGCCCTGAGAATTGAACAGTACCTCAAGCACCGAAACGACGCTCTCCTTAGCCATAAATCCGCTGATGAGAGATGTGACTATACGCCAGTCTCCGAGGCCGAGCGGAGCGAATACGGGAGCGATGAAACCGGCGATCTTTGAAAGTATGCTGTTCTGCGAATCGGAGACGAAATCGAAGCGGAAATCAAAGCTCTGCAAAAACCACACGATCACCGTCGCGATGAGTATCACGGAAAAAGCTCTCTGCAGAAAGTCCTTTGATTTCTCCCATAGAAGCTGCGCCGTGTTTTTGATACTCGGCAGGCGGTAATTCGGGAGCTCCATTACGAACGGCACCGCTTCGCCTTTGAAAAACGTCTTTTTATAAAGGAACGCGACGAAGATACCTATGACGATGCTCAATAGATAAAGCCCGATCATGACAAGAGCTTTGAATCTCGGGAAAAACGCGTCAACGAAAAACGCGTATATGGGCAGCTTCGCCGTACAGCTCATAAAAGGAGTGAGCAGAATGGTCATTTTGCGGTCGCGTTCGCTCGGCAGGGTCCGCGTTGCCATTACCGCCGGAACGGTACAGCCGAAGCCGATCAGCAAAGGCACGATGCTCCGCCCCGAAAGCCCGAGTTTACGCAGAAGCTTGTCGGTAACGAACGCCACGCGGGCTATATAGCCGCTGTCTTCAAGCAGCGACAGAAACAGAAACATCGTTACGATAACGGGCAGAAAGCTCAGAACGCTGCCTACGCCTTCGAAAATGCCGTCGACGATCAGCCCGTGAAGCACCTCGTTCACGCCCGCCGACGTGAGAGCGCCGTCGACCGCTTTGGTCAGGGCGTCTATACCGGCTTCGAGCAGGCTCTGGAGTCCCGCGCCGATAACGTTGAACGTCAGCCAGAACACAAGTCCCATAACGGCGATGAAAACCGGTATCGCCGTATATTTGCCGGTAAGGAGCTTGTCTATTCTGCCGCTTCTTTTATGCTCGCGGCTCTCGCCGGGCTTCTTTACGCAAGCGTCGCTGACCTTCGTTATGTACGAAAAGCGCATATCCGCTATCGCGGCGCTTCTGTCGAGTCCGCGCTCTTTTTCCATCTGAAGGGTGATATGCTCGAGCGTTTCTTTTTCGTTTTCGTCAAGTCCGAGCTTGTCTATTATAAGCCTGTCTCCCTCGATCGCCTTGCAGGCGGCGAAACGCACGGGCAGATCGGCAGCTTTCGCGTGATCTTCTATAAGGTGAATGACCGCGTGCAGACAGCGGTGTACGGCGCCGTTATGATCGTTTTCGTCGCAGAAATCCTGCTTTTGCGGTTTTTCTCTGTATTTAGCCACGTGTACAGCGTGATCCGTCAGCTCGTGCACGCCCTGGTTTTTCGCGGCGGATATCGGCACCACCGGCACGCCGAGCATCGCTTCCATCTCGTTTATATCGACCGAACCGCCGTTTCCGGTCATTTCGTCCATCATATTGAGCGCCACGACGAGGGGTATGTCCATTTCAAGCAGCTGCATCGTGAGATACAGATTGCGCTCGATATTCGTCACGTCGACGATATTTATTATCCCTTTCGGCTTTTCGTTTATAACGAAGTCTCTCGATACGAGCTCCTCGCTTGAATAAGGAGACATCGAATAGATACCCGGCAGATCCGTTACGGATGTGTTTTTGCGCCCGATGATCGCGCCGTCTTTTCTGTCAACGGTAACGCCGGGGAAATTGCCCACGTGCTGTTTTGAACCGGTCAGCTGGTTGAAAAGCGTTGTTTTTCCGCAGTTCTGGTTGCCGACGAGTGCGAACGTAAGCAAGGTCCCGTCCGGCAGCGGATCTCCGCTTCCCTTGGGATGAAATCTGCCGCCTTCGCCGAGTCCGATATGCTCGCTTACGGTCTGCTTCGGATCCGATCTTTTTTCCTGCACTTCATCCGCCGGTACGACCTCTATCTTTTCGGCGTCGTCAAGTCTGAGCGTCAGCTCGTAACCGTGCAGACATATCTCGACCGGGTCTCCCATGGGAGCGTATTTCACAACTTTGACGACAGTACCGGGTATGATACCCATATCGAGAAAGTGCTGGCGCAGCGCTCCTTCGCCTCCGACTGTCAGCACGCTTGCCGACTGACCTTCTTTTATCTCTTTAAGCGTCATAGAATGCCTCTTTCACCGGGTCGGCTCACGCCGGCCTTTCCGCAAATAGAAGTTAGCCCGGGCTAACTTGTCCTTATTATAGTTAGCCCGGACTAACATGTCAAGAGTTTTTTTGTAATTTATCAAAAAATTTTCCGTTTTGTATTGAAATAACGCTCCTTCGGGTCTATAATGGATGTGTAAATATGAAAAAGGAGAAAAAATATGACCATCCGTGAATCAGGCGAGATGTACCTCGAAACGATATATATACTGTCGCAGAAATCGTCCGGCGTTCGCGGCATAGACGTCGGCGCTCAGATGGGATTTTCAAAGCCGTCTGTCAGCCGCGCGATCGGTCTGCTCAAAAAAGACGGGCTCGTTCTTATCGACGCACAGGGTTTTATCAGGCTGACCGAAACGGGACTGTCGAAAGCGAAGCGCATATACGAACGCCACACGCTTCTGAAACGGCTGCTTATGGATCTCGGCGTCGATGAAGAGACCGCGGCGGAAGACGCCTGCCGCGTCGAGCATTACATAAGCGACGCAACGTTTGAGGCTATCAAAAATCACGCGAAAAAATACGGATCGGATCAGTAACGGTCAAAGGAGAAAACATGAAAAAAACGGTACTTCACAATTACGCCAGACTCATCGCAAGAAAAGGCGTAAACATTCAGAAAGGGCAGGAGGTATTCATACACGCCGCTCTCGATCAGCCCGAATTCATAACGATCCTCGTTGAGGAATGCTACAAGGCGAAGGCGAAAAAAGTCACGGTGGAGTGGTATCACCCGTCGCTCGAAAAGCTCGATATGCGTTACTGCACGATACGCACCCTTGCGAAGGTCGAAGAATGGCAGAAGGCGAAGCTTCAGCACCGCGCCGACATACTGCCCTGCAATATCTATATCGACTCGGAAGATCCCGACGCTCTGAAAGGTATAAATCAGGAAAAATCGGCGAAGGTGAGCCAGCTTCGCTACCCGATATTAAAGCCGATATTCGACAGTATGGAAAACAAATATCCGTGGTGCATAGCCGCCGTTCCGGGCGCCGCGTGGGCAAAAAAGGTATTCCCGGATCTGAAAAAGAATCAGGCAATCGAAAAGCTCTGGGAGGCAATACTTAAAACCTCGAGAGTCACCGACGATCCCGTTGCGGAATGGACCGCGCATAACGACGATATGAACAAACGCTGTGAATATCTGAACTCTCTCGGCATAAAAGAGCTTCACTACAAAGGCAAAAACGGCACCGATCTGACGGTCGGCATGATACCCGAGGCGATATTCAAGGGCGGCGAGGATCATACGATCGGCGGTCAGCGCTTCAATCCGAACATACCGACGGAAGAATGCTTCATCAGCCCCATGAGAGGCAAAGCGGAAGGCGTGGTTTACGCGACGAAGCCGCTTTCTTACGCGGGCGAGCTTATCGAGAATTTCTCGGTACGCTTTGAAAACGGCAAAGCGGTCGAGGTACACGCCGAAAAGAACGAGGCTCTGCTCAAGCAGATGATCGGTATGGACGAAGGCGCCGCTTATCTCGGCGAATGCGCTCTCGTACCGGTGGACTCGCCGATATCCGAATCGGGACTGCTTTTCTGGAACACTCTGTTCGATGAAAACGCCGCCTGTCACCTTGCGCTCGGCATGGGCTTTGCCGACACGATACGCGATTTTGAAGAAAAAACGCTCGACGAATGCCGCGAAATGGGCATAAACGATTCGATGATCCACGTCGATTTCATGATCGGCTATGAAGGACTCGATATCGACGCCGTCACAAACGACGGCAGGACCGTGCCGATCTTCCGTTCCGGCAAATGGGCTTTCAAAGCGTAATACCGTAATCAGAAAAATACCGGCTGAAATAAGGACCGTACTTCCTTACTTCAGCCGGTTTTCTTCACCTTATACCGGTTTTATAAAACTTTTCGGATTTTTCTGATTTTTACGTTTTTAAAAGCACGGTCAATACGTTCTGATGCTCGATCTGTCTGAATCCCGTCAGACGATACAGCTTTATGGCCGCAGTATTGTCGATATCGACTTCAAGCGTCATACCGTTCGGCTCGTTTATCTGCAAAGCTTTGACAAGCAGTTTTCTGCCGTAACCTTTTCTTCTGTATTCCGGTTTTACGAGCAGATCGAATACCCCGTTTACGGCGCGCCCCTGAGAAATATCCGTATAACCGGCAAGCTCGTCTCCGTCTTTTATTATTACGGTTTTGAATTTGTCTTTCGCTTCGATAACCTTATCGCCCGTCCAGTAAAGATCTTTACTGTGCATTTCGATATACCGATCGTAATACTCGGGCGTCAGAAGCTCAACTCCGACTGTATCGGTCTGCAAAATAACGCCGGAATGCTCCATTTTCATCTGCTCGGTCGAAAACTCCGCGCCGATATCGCGCAGTCTGCTTTTCAGGATTTTGTTTTCGGGATTGAAGACGAAATATATCTCGTGCGCGGGATAATTGATACGCAGATGTGAAAACAATTCGTCATACGCTGCGCTGTCAAGCGAAACGCCGGAAAGCATCTCCATATACTTCTCTTCTTTAATATAAAGAAACGTGAAAAGCCCGGCGATCCGATCGCAGTTAAACGCGGCGAGGGCAATATTTTCACCGTCTTCCGCCTGCTTTTGCAGTTTGTCTAAAACTTCTTGTTCCGTTTCCGGCTGAGCAAAAAAGCGGTAATCGTTATAAAAGCCGCGGAGAAAATCCGAATACGGCGTTATATCTTTGATCTGTTTTATCATATTCTGCTCTCTTTATCAGTTTATTATCTTTTTGCCTGCGAACATAAACGCGCCGAGCGCCGCGGAAGAAACCGCCGCGGCAACGAAGAACGCCGTATAGCCGCAGGTGTCGGTCAGCGCGCCGAAAAGTACGGGGCCCGCCGCTGCGCCCACGCAGCTGAAAATGTTGAGCACGGTCGCCGCAGACGACGGATCCATAATGCGCCGCGCGTTGATAGGCACCTGCCAGCCGAACACGTGCGATACGCCGCGAACGAAGAACAAAAGCGCGATTACAAGGAAAAGCGTCAGTAAAAGCGCCGCGCGGTAAACTCCCGTAAGTATCAGGCTAAGCGCAAGCGATACGGCGGTACAGAGTATCACGACGCGCCAAAACGGGAAGCGTCTGCAGAGTTCAAGGCAGACGGCAGCGCCGACCGCGCCGGTCAGCGGTATCAGAAGCGTTATAAGTACCGAGAGAGCCGGGGAAAGTCCGAACTGTTCCGAAAGCAGATTCGGCACCCAGCCGGACGTCGCGTAGTACAGCATATTCACGAGCAGTCCTATCATGCCCGCCGTGAACAGGTACAGAAATACGGTCTTTTTATCCGTTTTTTTGCCCCTCGTCTCTTCCGTCTCTTCTCTTTGCCTGCGCGGGCAGAGATTCAGCACGCGGCAGAAAAACAGCGCCGATACCAGATATATCAGAGGAAAAACGTAAAAACCGAGCCGCCAGTCAAAAACTTTTATAAATAAAGCCGAGAAAAAATAATCGAGCATAAACGAAAGCGAAAACGCGACGCCCATGTATTTATTCGCCGGAGATACCAGCTCGTCGGGCAGATATTCGCTTATGACGAGCATACAGACCGGAAAAACGCCGGACAAAATCGCGCCGAGCAGCGCAAATATGATCCACACCTGCCATATTTCCGTGCAAAAAGGCACGAGCCCGAAAAGCGCGACGCTCAGAGGCGAGCAGATAAGCAGATATTTTACTGCGTTCAGTCTGCCTATGTATTTGACGAATACGATCTGCGCGAGCGCGTACGACACGAACGAAAACGAAGCGGCGGCGCTCGCGGCGCTCTTTGAGACGCCGAAATGCCGCGTTATCTCGATTATCTCCGACGTGTAGACGTTTTTTGCCGCGAGATAAGTTACGTACAGCAAAAACGCCGCTAAAGTGAGTATTTTATATTTTTTGATATCGGTATTCATTTTTTGTATTTGCCGTACGTCGTTGACGGCGGAAGCGTCGCGCCCTCTCCGTTCTCATCCGGAAACGGAGTCAGATCGTCGTGCTCAACCTCTTTTCTCTCCTCTTCAAGTGAAAAATCGGGGATCTTATAATTTTTGCCGTGCTCTAAACAACTGCGCCAGCCGAGTATCGCGGTCGCCGACATCGCGACGCCTTTATATACGTCGAAAAACGGAGTTATACCGTTTGCAAAATAGTCTATAACGTTTTGTATTATCCAGTAGTCGCCGCCGCCGTGACCGGCGTTGACGGCTTTTTTGCCCTTTTCGCCCCACGAAGCGGGATCGGGATCGATATAACTCACCTGTTCGGTCACGCCCTCGGGCATCGTGTGGGCGGAATAAAAGAGCCTGACCTTGCCGTCGGTATATCCGCTCTGCTCGACGGAGCCTTTGTCTCCGACGACGCGGTAGCGGCTGTAATCGCTCGCCTGAGCGGTGCATCCGGTAAACGAAGCGGCCATTCCGTTATCCATCTCGCAGAACATTCTCGCCATACCGTCGTCGTTCGGGCGGAAATCGCGTATCTGCTCGAGAAGCTCCGAATGCGCGGCTCTTGCCGAAACGTATTTCGGCATACTGTTCGTCATATACATAAGCGGTCCCATCGCGTGCGTTACGTAGTAGGTGCGCGGCATCCAGGCGCGCCAGTGGTATTTGAACGGCGTGAGCTGACGGAGCGCCGCAAGGTCGCCCGAATGGTTGTATTCGCCCTCGGCGTATAAAAGAGTGCCGAGAGTACCCAGATCTATCTGATGCTTCATCTCCAAATTCGCCGTCATGAACGGATAATTTTCGGCTATCATGTATTTTCTTTTCGTGCGCTCGACGCATCTTACAAGATCTACGCACTGCTTCAGCGTCGCGGCGGACGTGCATTCGCTCACCACGTCCATACCCGCTTCCATCGCTTTTATCGCGTACGGCGCGTGCTCGTGGAAGTAGTTTGCCAAAAACACCGCGTTCATGCCGACGCTCTTGCCGTATTCGATAAAGCTGTCGAAATCGGAAAAGAGTTTCGCTTCTTCAAGTCCTTTTACACTGTCGAGCTTTTCAGCCTGCTTATCGCATACCGCGACGATCTTAATAACGTCTTTATCCTCCGCCGCGATGAGGTCTATATAATTGCTCCCTCTCCACGCGCCGAACATTCCGATTTTTATCGTGTACGCCATAATATCACCTCTTATTTATTCTATACGGATTATATCACACGATACCCGCTTTGTCAATGAAACCGCAAAAACACGTTGACTTCTTTTTTAAAATAAGTTATAATAAATTTCGGATAACTTTGGATTTTTCAACATGTTTTATCGTCATGATAAGTGAAGGCGCCCGAAAACAATAAAGGAGGTGAGATACGTGAAACGTTTTACCGATATGGATGATAATGAAATAATCTGTCTGTATTTTAACAGAGACGAAAAAGCCGTCACAGAGACGGAAAATAAATACGGAGCTTTTATATTCTACGTCTGTTTCGGCATACTGCGTCAGAGACAGGACAGCGAGGAATGCGTCAACACAGTTTATAAAAAACTATGGGACTGCATACCTCCTGAAAAACCCGACGATCTCAAAGCGTTTATCGCGCGGCTTGCGAGAACAACTGCGATAGATCAAAAGAGAACGGACGGCAGATACAAACGCGGTAAAGGTCTGACCGACGCACTCGACGACTACGCCGATATCCTGTCGGACGGCGACTCCGTCACCGACGAGGTATTCGCAAACGAGCTTGCGGCGATCTTGAACGAATTTTTGAGGAGTCTGCCCGAAAAGGAGCGCGTCTGCTTTGTACAGAGGTATTATTTCAACCGTACCGTACCGGAAATAGTCAGACAGACTCACATCCCGCGAAGTACCGTCTATATGATACTCGAAAAAGTAAAGACGGAGCTGTATGAAAAATTATCAAAGGAGGGTTACTTATCATGACAAAAGGTAATTTTAACGACGCTCTGAATAAAATCGATACGAATTATATTACCGAATCATTGAATTACGGCGAACCCGGAGCGGAAAAACGGGCGAAGCGGTTCAATATACTGAAATTCGCTTCAGTCGCCGCCGCTTTCGCGCTCGTTCTGAGCTTCGTTTTAGCCGCAACGCTGAAAAAAGATCCAACGCCGAACGTTGTCGGACTCGGCAGCGAGATCTCGATCGATCAGTACGGAGAAGAGACGACCGGACATAATCTCGGTATCAAATGCCGTTCGTTTTACGAGGGCAGAACGATCACGTTCGACGTTTTCATGTCGCAGCCGGTCGACGGCAAGCTCGACGGTTACCCGGTGTTCGAAGTATATCAGGGCTTTCCGGAAAACCATACGGGTATAGATCTGTATAAAGAAGGGCATCAGGTCACGGTCAACGGAACAAAAGGCGGTATCGAGAAGAGATTCAGCCTTGAAGATCTCGGCTTTCTTTCCGCTTCATACGATTCGGACGTTTTCGACGGGCACAAAGAGACCGTAACGCTCGATTTCAGCGGCTTTGATATAGGCGAAGCCGTGACGGTGACGTTTTCATACGGATTTTTCTACTACAAAAACAATCCGTTCAATCAGCCGCAGCCGGATAATTCATGGTGCGGCAGGCGCTGGTCTT